>DATJEM010000382.1:0-5962 GCA_035496615.1 Leptolyngbya sp. | reverse complement strand
GCAGTCAGGGCAAAAAGCAAAGATTGCGAGAGTGATTGCAAAAGCGGGACAAAATTTAGGAGGATCAGATCTCGATAATTGGATCGTGGATCACTTTGTCAATACTCAAGGATTAACGCCGACCCCTTTAATTGCGCGATTAGCAGAACGATTGAAAATACAGCTTTCGCTCTCGACTCAAGCACAAGAAGTATTTTTCGATGACGAAACATTTGAGACTTATGATTTGTCGCTAACTCGATCGCAGCTTGAGCAAATTTTGCGCGATCGCGGCTTTTTCACCCAGCTTGATGAATCTATGGAACAAGTCCTGCAACAAGCCCGAAGACAGGGACTTGCAAACAGCGATATTGATGCGGTTTTGTTAGTCGGTGGCACAGTTCAAATTCCAGCGGTGCAGAACTGGGTGCGACAATATTTTGATCAAAGTTTGATTCGGTGCGAGAAACCGTTTGAAGCGATCGCACAAGGCGCATTACAACTCAGCCAAGGCGTTCAGCTTAAAGATTTTCTCTATCACGGTTACGGCATTCGCTATTGGGATCGGCGGCAAAATTGCCACGGTTGGCATCCGTTGATCAAAGCAGGGCAACCCTACCCGATGGAAAATCCAGTTGAATTAGTCCTCGGCGCATCCGTCGATCAGCAGCCTAGCATTGAGTTGATTATTGGCGAATTGGGAACGGAAACCGTGCAAACCGAAGTTTTTTTTGATGGCGATCGCCTAGTCACGCGCAACATCGCAAGTTCTCAAACTCCAGTCCAGGCATTAAACGATCGAGACGGATCGCGCAGTATTGCAGAACTAGATCCCCCTGGCGCACCCGGAAGCGATCGCATTAAAGTGCAGTTTCAAGTTGATGGCGATCGCTTTCTCAAAATTACGGTCGAAGACCTGCTCACGGCTCGGACGCTGGTTGAGGATCAGCCAGTTGTGCAGTTGAGCTAGGCTCACAAATCAGAGTCCGGGTAATATAGTTACAAGAGAAAGATCTTATAGCTTACTCTCACTTACAAACCTTGACCAAAAAATTATGGAACCGAGCGCGCCGCTAGCCAACCAAAATAAATCGCTTCATCTATCCTTGATCGCATTGAGCAGCATCCGAGTTTTGAGCGCGATCGGGGGATGTGTCATCGTGGGCTTTGCGTCTGTTGCAATGGCTCAGATTGTTCTAAAACAGGGAGATACAGGTACGGCGGTCAGCGAACTCCAGGATCGCCTCAGAGCATTAGGTTGCTACGATGGCTCAACAACAGAATTTTTTGGTGAGCAAACGCGAGATGCAGTGATCCAATGTCAGCAGCAGCGCGGAATCCCCGCCGATGGCATCGTTGGCACAGAAACCTACCGCGCTCTGGGATTAGGAAGTTCATCAACCGGAACAGGTTCGGCACGGTACGGAGATCGACTACAACTTGGCGATCGCGGGGCAGGAGTTAGCGAGCTTCAGACTCGATTGCAGGCAAAAGGATATTACTCTGGCACGATCGACGGTATCTTTGGCTCAGGCACTCAGAGCGCAGTGATTCAGTTACAGCAAGATTCGGGCTACTCTCAAACTGGCGTTGTCGATAACAATGTCTACGCTGCCCTAGATGGTTCCACTTCACCCACGCCGCTTCCCGGCACTCCAACCCTACAAATTGGTGATCAAAATTCGCGGGTGACAGAGCTTCAGCAGCAATTAAGCCAAATGGGGTACCCAGTTCCACCCACTGGCTATTTTGGCACACAGACGCAGCAAGCGGTCCTAAACTTCCAACGGGCGCAAGGTTTACCTGAAACAGGCGCTGCCGACGCGCCAACGATCGCTGCCATTAGAACTGTGGCGGGAGGTGGAGTGATAGCGCCTCAAAATAGCCGCTCTTATGTCGTGATCATCCCCATTCCCGATCAAACTGCCCTGAACCGCGTCCAAAATTTTATTCCAGATGCGGTGCCGCGCCAGTCTCGTCTAGGCAATTTCGTTCGCGCAGGAGCCTATACTACGCCAGAAGCGGCAGAGCGTAGGGCTGAAACGTTCCGATCTCAGGGGCTGCGGGATGCTCGCGTGGTCTTTGAATAAGCTAGAGCGGGAGCAGCGATCGCTGGCAGGTCGGACACACGGCATGAATCGTCAGTTGGCAGTCCAGAATGTGATATCCCTCCTTTTGGGCTGCTTTTGTGCCAGTTTTGAGAATCGAATCGCTTTTGAATTCGATCGTTTTATTACAGCGAACACAAATCAGATGATGATGATGATTTGGATAAGGCTGATTGATTTCGTAGTGTTTGTGTCCTTCTGCAAGTTCAAGTTCGCGCAAAATCCCCATCCGAGCCATCAATTTGAGGGTGCGATAAATCGTCGATAGACTGATTCCTTCGCCTTTTGATTGAAGTTCGTGGTAGAGATCTTCGGCGCTGAGATGCTGACCTTCAGGAAGTTGCTGAAACACTTGAAGGATGACTTCGCGCTGTGGGGTCAAGCGCCAGCCTTTTTCGTTTAACTCCGCTTTGAGCGAAGCACTGGTGTAAGTAGGAGCGTTTACCATTGTCAACAAAGCCTCCTTTCTTGAGAATTATAGCATACAAAAAAATAAGGCGATTTGCAACAAGTTCGCCTTACTGAGAATGATCTGCAACTGTGGGACTCAACTTAAAGACTCAAGGTAATCCCGGACTCGATTGCGGCGTTTGGGCTGGCGGAGTTTTTGTAATGCTTTCGCTTCGATTTGGCGGACTCGTTCTCTCGATAAATCTAAAGCGCGTCCAATTTCAGCCAGCGAGTAGGTGTGCCCATCGCTGCCCAACCCAAACCGCATCTCGATCACATCTCTTTCTCTCTCAGTCAGATCAGCCAATAGCTGAATCAAATCACGTCTGAGCGATTCGCGCATCAAGGTTTCTTCGGGCGTGGTTTCCTCAGTTTCGAGTAAATCTCCCAATTCTGTGTCCCGTTCCTTGCCGACTTTGGTTTCAAGCGACACGGATCGAGGCACTCGCAGCAAGACTTCTCGCACTTGAGGCGCAGTCATTTCAAGTTCTACCGCAATATCTTCGATCGAAGCGGTACGTCCTTTTTCCTGAGAAATTTTGCGCTGGGCTTTTTTGATTTTGTTCAGCTTTTCGGTGATATGGACGGGAAGGCGAATCGTGCGGCTTTGGGTGGCGATCGCACGGGTGATTCCTTGACGAATCCACCAGTAAGCGTAGGTGCTAAATCGATAGCCTTTGGTGGGATCAAATTTCTCGACAGCGCGTTCTAATCCTAGTGTGCCTTCTTGGATCAGATCGAGCAGTTCTAACCCACGATTTTGATACTTCTTCGCTACAGAAACGACAAGGCGCAGATTTGCATTAATCATGCGGGTCTTTGCCGCGAGTCCTTGAGATTGAACCTGTTCTAGTTCAGCAACGGCTAGATTGACAATTTTTGCCCAGTGCTGTTTGCCTTCTGCCAAGAGCGGTTTGAGATTCGCAACCTCGATATTGGCTTCGGCTGCCCAGCGTTCAAATGAAGGGCGATGGGTCAAAGTTGCGACTAGACGATCGCGAGCGTCAATCAGTCTCACATACTGAGCAATCACGGCATCACCCTTGCTCGCAGCATCGTTGCGCTGGTCTAGAAGCTTAATATAACGCTGAACTTTTTGCGCTTCAGAGACTTCCTCATCGCGTCCTAGCAGACGATACCGCCCAATTTCTTGGAGGTAGAGCCTCACTAAATCGGTTGTTTTTCGTCCAGCGGCACGCATTCCGGCTTGATTCGCGAGTTCGGCTTCGAGATCGCTCAGATCTGCATCGGGATCGAACTCTGGTTCTGGCGAAGTCAGGGAATGCCTCTGTGAGGAGGGATCAAACTCTGCATCAGCGTAGATAGAAGTTGCTGGCATCATGTTCGTTTACGCTATATGGAATCGTTCTGTCGGTTGCTTCGCTAGTGTTCCCGTGGTTTAGGACTCAGGAACAAAGCCTTGAGTTCCGGGAAACGTTGAAATTACCGAAGCTGAGGGATTAGAGAATCACAAAACTGCGATCGCCCAAACATCTACTGGTTACTACAGCGATCACGAGAACAATTCGGAATTTATGCGGATAAAGTTTGCCCTAAGAGGCGGTGGGAGGCAGTATAGCAGTGTTAAAAAAGCTGTAGTGTGACCTAGATCAATCCGTATTTTAACGTAGATCACTCGCTTGATCGCTTCACAAAAGGGAGGAATTGAGACTATCGCCGCTTCAGGTCAATGACTGTAATCCCACCGTTTGCAAAATCTCAAAAGTGCTGTCCATTTTGGCTTCTGGCGGCACGAAAATGATCAATCCGTCCCGCCCCCGAGTCAGCAGAACTCGGTAGCTATTCAAGCGGAGTTGCAATGGATCACGGGCGTTTTTTTGGCGTGTGGTTGTGACCCAAGCCCGATCGCGCCAGATCAAATCGTCACCCCAACCAATGATCGGGAAATCCAATTCCAGACCTTGACAGCTAAATTCAGTCACCACCCGATCGAACTGACAACAAGAAGCGTCAGAATCAGGCGGATCAATATACCAAGCACCAACATTTAGCTTTTGAGTGGAAATATAATCGTTGCGAATTTCGTATTTGACTAAGTTACGCGATCGAGAGGACGCAACCAGTCCGTAGCGCTTATCGGCTTGCTCAGAGTAACGATCGCGGCAGTACTTCTTTACGATTTCAAGATCGCGGGTGATGTAGCAATTAAAACCTTCTAATATCAGAGAAGGCATAATTGATCGAGCTTGATCAACTTCACCATTCAACACACAAGCCACCCAGGTTTGGACATCTTTTGCCAGATGCGATCGTAAAGAAGTGGTGAGATTCAATACATCATTCGTGTGAGCATTTATCTCAAAGTGAGCGGATTGCTCGGTTGAACAGTGAAGCTGCCAGGGTTCGATCGCCGTTTTCAACCCTTGATTCCACTGCTCGATTCCCCCCTCTTCGCCAATATGAATCGTCTGCCCTTCGCCAATTAAGCCAAGCAAAACGCACCAATCTGGGACACGCTCACAGATTCGTAGAACTGCACCCGGAGCCGCGCTCGAAATACCGTACTTTTCGCTCATGCGATCGATATCCCAGGCTCTCTGAGCTTCATCGAATACGACGATATGTTCTCGTGGTGCAGATTGGCGACGAGCTTCGTGTTGAAGATAGAAATTCCGAATCTCTCGTACAAAGGCTTTGCTCTGTAGCGCATACTGTAGCACGCTGATCAGCGGACGGTTTCCCGATAGAAAAATCGCGCGGTGATTGCTCTCCGTTTGATAAACGAACTGCAATCCGACAAGCGTTTTTCCCGCGCCTGGAACGCCTGTCATTAGAACTAAATGCCGCTCCTTTTGCTCAGAAGCACGATCGACAATCTGGTTGAGATAGTCAAGAATTTCAGGAATTTTGGCACTTTGAGCGCGTCTGATGCTGGGTAAAGGTTCTTGCTGAAAGATGCGGCGGGCGGCTTCGATCACGGTTGGCAGCGGTGCATATTCCGCATTCACCCAGAGATTTGAATCGATTTCAGGTTGTGTTTCGGTTAGCGTTTCCAGATATGTTGAAATTTGCGCTGGGTTTAGAATTTGCACTTCATTCCGAACTGCGTTTTCTTTCGTATACCGAGTAGGAATCAGAATTGCAGTCACGGGGTTTTGAGTCGATCGCTGATGATATTCCGCCAAATCTCGTCTGTAAGCCGCAACTTGATCCAAATCTGCAGTTGAAAGTGCCGCTTTTTGCTTAAATTCAAACACCAAAATCTGCCCTGCTGCCAACAGGACTAAATCAGGACGACGACCGCCTTCACCCGGAAGCTCGTACTCAAAGATTAGTGTCCAAGACTGGCTATCGGGGCGGCTTTGGGTCAGGGATAAGAACTGCGATCGCAAAATCTTCTCACAATCGCTCCAAGCCTGTTGCTGAGTGCCTGCCGGATGCCGCTGATAGAGGACTTGATAATT
>DATJEM010000381.1:0-4005 GCA_035496615.1 Leptolyngbya sp. | reverse complement strand
TCTCGCAGCCCTGAAATGATTCAATCGCACTTGGTATGATCAATCTGAATCAAGATTGAGCGATCGAATCAACAATGAAATGGAATAACAGCTTCGCGATCGCCATTCTTAGCGCTTTTCTGATGGGGTTTGCCGTTGCCCCGATTAGCTTTTGGTGGCTGGCGTGGATTGCACTCGCGCCCTTGTGGGTGATTACGACAAAAACTCGATCGATCAAGCCTGCGATCGTCTGGGGAATTGTGTATCACGGATTTGCGCTGCATTGGATTACGGGATTGCACCCGCTGATGTGGTTGGGGATGTCGTGGACGACAAGCGTGTCGATCGTGGCGTTTGCCTGGGCATTTATTACGCTGTGGGGCGTGATTTGTACCGGGGTTTGGGCGTGGGCGATCGCCCGAATTCCCGGAAACGCGATCGTTCGAGTGGTTACAGGCACAGCCTTATGGTGCGCTTTAGAAACGGTGCGGCAATGGAGCGCTTTAGATTGGACATCGCTTGCTTACACACAAAGTCCGCATAATTTAGTCATTCTGCATTTGGGGCGAATTTCTGGCGCGCTGATGGTGACAGCCGCGATTGTTGCCGTGAATGGACTGATTGCCGAAGCCTGGTTAGCGGCAAGTGAACGGCGGCGCTTGGGAATCTACGCGATCGTTCTCTTTGGGATGCTACATTTGCTCGGATTTGGGTTGTATCAGGCTGCGATCGGGCAAGCTGCTGAGATGAAACTGACTGCCGGAATTGTGCAAGGCAATGTTCCAACGCGAGTCAAACTATTTTCAGCAGGATTAAAAAAAGCATTAGACGGATATTCATCAGGATATCGATCGCTGGTGGATCAAAAAGTTGATTTTGTCGTGACTCCAGAAGGTGCATTACCGTTTTTGTGGCAAGGTGAAAACTTACGCAATCCGGTCAATCAAGCGATCGCAGAAAAGCGAGTTTTGGCAATGCTTGGCACTTTCGTACCGGAAGGAACGCGGTACACTCAGAGCCTGATTGCGATCGCGCCCGGCGGCAATACGATCGCTCGCTACAATAAAATTAAACTTGTTCCTTTAGGCGAATATTTGCCGTTTGAAAAACTGATTGGCGGATTAGTCGGTCGGCTATCTCCGATTCAATCGTTTCTGGTTCCGGGCGACTTCGATCAACAGTTTGAAACACCATTGGGGCGAATCGCGATCGGAATTTGTTTTGATTCTGCCTTCTCTGAAGTATTTCGCAAACAAGTTGCAAATCACGCGCAATTCATCATTACCGCGTCAAATTTAGATCCTTATAGCACTGTTTTAATGGCGCAGCATGAAGCGCACGATATTATTCGAGCGATCGAGAACGATCGATGGGCAGTTCGGGTCACAAATACGGGATATTCAGGCATTGTAGATCCCCATGGTCGAGTGAAATGGCGATCGCAAAACAACCAATACGAAACCTACGCAGGCACCCTCTATCGCCAACAAACGCAGACCCTGTATGTGAAATGGGGAGATTGGCTAACGCCAACTTTGTTAGGAATAAGTGCCGTTTTGCTGCTCCTCATACGTTTTGATCCGCGGTAGATCCGAACGGTGAGTACTTGGCTTTAAGTCGGTCAGGTCTCGAATATTTTCTAACATCGTTTCACAGATGGTATCGAGCGGTAAATCGTTTGGATCGCGCCCAAATGGATTCTCGATTTCAATCCCGATCCCTTCAATTCCAAGCAGCGTGAAGCTGATTAAAATGATGACTAGCGGTGTCCACCATCCTAAACTTTCTACCATCTGAAATGGTAAAGATAAGCAGTAGAGCAAAATTAACTGTTTGAGATGAATTGCATACGCGATCGGCATCGGGGTTTTCAAAATTCGCTCACAAGTTCCCAAGCAATCGACTAACCCATTGAGCAAGATCTCCATCTCTACAAGCTGGTTGATCTTAATGCGATCGCGTTGATATTGTAGCTGCAAATAGTCTCCGATCCAGAAGGCAATTCTAAGCGGCGGATGAGCGATTTCTTTTAGCCTGACAAAGCGATCTGGATGCACTATTCTCTCCATTTCACTTCCTAACGGTTCTCGACGCAAATGGCATTTTACAGCGACAGAAAAGGCGACGAGTAGCTGCAAAGTCTCGATTTTACTCACTCGATCCTGTTCGCTTGTTTCCGCAACCGAAACCCAAACTTGTCTTGCCAAATTACGAGCATCATTGACCAATTTTCCCCATGCTTTCCGACCTTCCCAAAAGCGATCGTAAGCCGTGTTCGTGCGAAACACCAAAAGCAAACCCAAAACGATATTCGGGATCAAACTTGCTAGCGCAGGCAGCGAAACGGGATATCTGTGAAAAAACGCGATCGTAATCAGCAGTCCAAAAAATCCGCAAAATAGCGATCGAGGCAATACCTGAATCACTACCGATCCTCTAATCTGTAGCGCAGTTTGTAACCAACGTTGTTTTTCGGCACTCATATCGATCGCATCGCAACCGCTTCATGATATTGCAGCTATAGAGAAAGGTTAAGAAATTTATTGCGATTTCTCGATGCTCATCCCGCCAAACTTGCATCGAACCGCACCCATCCTTGCAACATAATAGAGATTGGAAGACTCGTGAGGTACGTTATGCCCGTTAAGAAAGGCGAAATGGTTCGTGTGATTCGCGAAAAACTTGAAAACAGCGTCGAAGCGAAAGCCAGTGATTCTCGCTTTCCGAGCTATATTTTTGAAACTCAAGGCGAAGTGATTGATCTTAAAGGCGATTATGCTTTCATCAAATTCGGCAAAGTTCCGACTCCGAATATCTGGCTAAGACAAGATCAGCTTGAACCGTTTCAATAAATTGCAAGCTTAAAGAACCTCAACCGCGCCGCGAGTCGCTCGATCGTTAACGCTATCGAGCGATCTCTAAAGACAAGCGGCAAATTTGTGTCTAGGCGTTCCCGCCCGTTTGCAAGATCAAGGGATCAAAGCGATGGTAGACCATCTCACCGGAGCCGAACCCATTGCGCTCCAAACTTCAGCGGCATCCATGCGGCAAGCTATCGATTGAGCCGATTGAGCCGATTGAGCCGATTGAGCCGATTGAGCAAATCAGCGCATCGTCGGTACACTGTAAGCAATTCCAAAACTCCCCCGTAGAAAGAGCAGATCTTCTCGGAAATCAGGCAGGCTGGAATATCAGAACGTTGTATTGATCTCACCCAAAGGATCGCTCATGAAACGACGCTGGATCGGTGGGCTAGTCAGTTTAGCTTGCCTTGCAACCCTTGGTTATACGGTCGCGATCGTCGCGGCAACCCCAGAAGAAATGATCCGCCGTCCCTTCACCTGTCCCGGACAATCGAATGCTGAAGCAAAAGATTTTCAGGTTTTGACCGTGCGGAAATGGGCGCAAGGAATTGCAGTGCTGTCCCGCGGAAGCTGTCTCGATCGTCAGAAAGACTCTACTTCCCAAGCCATGCTAAGTTACCAAATCGTCAAACACAGCGGCATGGAATGGAATCTGATCAGCACAGGCAGCAGTTTCAACCGACACTCTGAAACAACAAGTTCGGAAACAACAAGTTCGGAAAAACCCCTGATTGAATACAACGTAGGTCGCACCGCTACACAAGGAAAAGAGCGTCATACCATTTTTTATGGTGAAGTCTTGTCGCCTGCTGTTTCTGCGGTTGAGGTGACATTCAACAACGGGAAAGTTCTCCGAGATACAGGACTAGATGGAATGCTACTGCTGGTTGCTCCTGGCGCAACCGGGATCTGCGATGTGAGAATGTTGGGCGTTGATAACCAGATTTTGCATCGCGACGAACTTCTTCCGATCGAGACGACAACGGTAAATACTACCTGTCAGCCCATCTCTGGACAGCTATAGCGATCGCGAACTGATTAAACTTTCTCGATGAATAAGCTGCGATCGATAAGCAGATCCGCTGGATTAGTTCAAAAACGATCGAGATGGATTTGATCAAAAATGGATTGCCCCATTCTAAGAGCAATCCATCTTAAGCAT
>DATJEM010000380.1:0-3331 GCA_035496615.1 Leptolyngbya sp. | reverse complement strand
GATCGACCTGATGCTGGAATGCGATTGGCGGACAAAAGTTCGACTTCGCCAGATTTGTCTTGAGTGGGCTGGAGATACCGTCCGGGTGCGACCTGCTGAAACTGCGCGAGAGAGGGGACTACTGGGCGGCTGACAGGCTGTTCGATTGAATTCGATTGCGGTGAGGGTGCAGGCTCAGTCGATCGACGATTGTTGTTGGATTGAATCACCGCATAGCAACTTAGAAAAAATGCAACGACTGAAAGCAAAAGTGCAAGCCCTGAAGCGATGTCTGTAAGCGGTGTCCCGCTAGTATTTCTGGATTTTGGCGGAACGGGCAAAGGATCGGGATGGCGCGCAGAATCGACATCCGACGCTTCAGCTTTTCGGGGTGGATAATTATGTTCTTGCACCATAATGCTCGCTCACGAAAGTTTGTGTTTCAATTCTAGTAGCGAAAAAAACCTTTCCGCTGCCATCTAGAGAGGGAAATTCTCTCGTCCTGATGGCGCATTGTTTCTAAGAAATCTTCCATGACCGCATTCTTCGACCGTTCCTCGGAGGTTTTTCGATCGTATTCTTCGCCCCAAGTTCTCGCGCGAGTTCTGCACCTGCGCCCTGTCCACGAGATTTAGCGCCGCAAATTGAGGTGATCGGCGATCGATCATGAATCGTGCTAGTTCTCAGTTTTCAAACCTAAATTTTCAAACCTAACGTCGAAAGCAGTCGATCGCAATCAAAATAAGTCTCAATCATTTGACAAATATATTGAAACTTAATCGGTTCTTGCAATCGCACTTCTTCAAAGGCTCGATCGATGATTTCAACGGTTGTTAATGTATCGAGATCAACCGAGAGAATCGGAACTTCCAAATCTTCCGCCCGTGAAATAATCTCTCTGGTCGGCGGAATATGCCCTGTCAGAATTAAGCATTGGGTTGAGGTTTCGAGGGCTGCAAGTTGTAGATCCGTCCGATCGCCTCCCGTCACCACTGCCATATTTTGCCGAGCGCGGAAATATTTCAAAGCAGAATTGACGTTCATCGCTCCGATCGTCAAACTCTCGACCATGTGATCTAAGCGATCGGCACGGCACAGCACTTCAGCCTTCAATTGATAGACTAATTCCCCAACGCTGACGCTTCTCAGTAATGTACTACTCGGCAGAACGCCCAGCACTGGAATGCCTTGTTTTTCTAAATACGGTCGGAATAAAGTACTAATCGAATCAATCTGATCTGCAGGCACATCATTAATCACCACCCCAATTAAGCGATCGCCTAGCTTCGCTTGAGCACTCAACAGGGCATCTACCAGCAAGACCGAGTGAAACCGTGCGACTAGGATCACCGAAGCCTGTACCGTTTCTGCGACTTGCAGCAGCGATAAATTGAATAGTTTTCCTTCATTCAGGGTTCCAGCCCCTTCAAGAATGACTAAATCACCGCCTTGATTTTGCGATCGCTGTGTCAGCAATTGCTGATAATCTTGAGTGTCCGCGCCCGAAATTCGCTTTTCGACACTATCGGAATCGAGCGTAAGCACTGGAGCTTGGAGCCGATCGAGGGTGAGGTTGAGCGCCGTTGCCACAAACTGAATATCACCGTCGCTCTCGATCATGTGGGTTTGTCCCCAGCCTCCTCCGATCGCCTTACCATAAGCGAGATCCAGTCCTCTCGCTTTGAGTTGGTGAGCAATTCCCAAAATCGTTGCTGACTTGCCGCTGTAAGCCTCTAGTGAACCGATTAATAAATACTTGGCAGACTTGGGCACACTCCTACTCCGATTAATCGATGATCATAGAGCCGTCTCAATCTCTACGAATTTTACCTTATTCAGGTGTACGCTCCTTGAGAGGAGTCGCGCTAACAGGACTATTATAAGAATCTCAAAATTAAGCTAACAGAAAATATTAGGCAATCTCTTCGGTCATTTGGCATCTCATTCCTAGATTTTTCATAAATATCTTCAATTCATGAGAAATCAAGGCGTACAGTTTCTAAGATAGAGAAGAGATATCTTAAAGATTTGTATCAAATAGGGAGGAGCAGTATGACTCCTGCGGTGCTAATTGAACAGTTACAAAAGCGCTACGGGGCAGTAGAAGCCGTCAAAGACATTTCGCTAAAAGTTCAACCCGGCGAAATCTTTGGGCTTTTGGGTCCGAACGGTTCAGGCAAAACAACGACATTGCGGTGTCTTTGTACGCTGACTGAACCGGATGCAGGCAGAATCGAAGTTTCGGGAATCAGCGCGATCGACAATCCCCGTGCTGCCCGACAAAAGTTGGGCTACGTCGCTCAGGAGGTGGCGATCGACAAAGTGCTGACCGGGCGCGAACTGCTCGAACTTCAAGCCGCTTTGTACCATTTACCCCGGCGATCGATTAAACCGAGAATTGCCGAAGTTCTCAATCTGCTTGGACTCGATGAATATGCAGACAAAAAAAGCGGAACCTATTCCGGCGGTTTGAAAAAACGGCTCGATCTCGCGACTGGATTGCTGCATCAGCCGGATGTCTTGGTGCTGGATGAACCGACTGTGGGACTCGATATCGAAAGCCGGGTTGCGGTATGGGACTTTTTGCGCCAGCTTCGCGAACAGGGCACAACAATTTTAATTACGAGCCACTATTTAGAAGAAATTGATGCGCTTGCCGATCGGGTTGCCATCATCGATCGAGGGCGAGTGATTTCGTCGGGAACGCCTTCGGAGTTGAAAGATCAAGTCGGGGGCGATCGGATTACGCTGCGAATTCGTGAATTCTCTCCGATGGACGAAGCCGAAACAGCGCGATCGCTGCTCGAATCATTACCGATGGTTCAAGAAGTCATCATCAATGGCGCACAGGGCAATTCGCTCAACTTAGTCGTCTCTCCAAACAGCGAGGCGTTGATCACCGTGCAGCAAGCGCTTCAGCAAGCGGGATTGCCGACCTTTGGAATTGCTCAGGCGCGTCCGAGTTTAGATGATGTGTATCTTGCGGCAACGGGTCGGACGTTGATGGATGCGGAACTTGCAGCAGCCGGAAGCCGAGATCCCAAAGCAGAACGAAAACAAAGTATGCGATAGGCGCAATTAATTTTATGAGCGGAACGATTACACCCCAAAAATCTGAATTTCTGCACGATCGAGACTCGACGATCGCGCCACCCAACCGATTGGGTGAATTCATTCAAGAAACGCTGGCAATGTCGCGCCGATTGTTTATTCAACTCAAGCGCCGCCCGTCTACACTGCTTGCAGGCGTGATTCAGCCGTTGATGTGGCTAGTTCTGTTTGGCGCATTGTTTCAAAATGCGCCCCAGGGATTGTTTGGCGATCGGGTCAATTACGGACAGTTTCTGGGCGC
>DATJEM010000379.1:0-6002 GCA_035496615.1 Leptolyngbya sp. | reverse complement strand
TTCCTCACTAAGCAAAACTACCAGATGGAATCTGCCGAAGATGGCAAATCTGCGATGCAGGTTTTTGAACAGTTCAACCCTGATCTGGTGATTCTGGATGTCAACCTGCCGGATGCGAACGGTTATTCTCTGTGTAAAGATATGCAGACCCGCACGAACGTATTTGTGCTGATGTTGACGAGTCGCACCGATGAGGCAGACAAAGCTTTTGGGTTCAAGCAGGGCGCGGATGACTACATCACAAAGCCTTTTAGTTTGGTAGAGCTAGGCGGGCGAGTGGGAGCGATTCTCAAACGTCAGCGAATTGTGACCACAGCGGAGCAGCAGTCGCTCGCGTTTGGGGGACTGACGATCGATCCGGTACGGCGCGAAGTCAAGCTGAACGAAGAAATTGTGCCGCTGACGGCGTTGGAATTTGATTTGCTGCATTTTTTGGCGGCGCATCCAGGTCGAGTTTGGCGGCGGGCTGAACTGATTCAGGAAGTCTGGGATTACGAATATGTGGGGGATCAGCGGGTGGTCGATGTCCATATTGGGCAGATTCGCAGAAAGATCGAAATTGATACCAGCCAGCCCGTTCTGATTCAAACGGTTCGCGGGGTTGGTTATAAATTTGAGTCGCCCGCTGCGGTCGGTTGAGCAAATGAATTTGGATGAGGCGATCGAGGTTAATTTTTCGTTAGCCTCGGTTTTGTTTTTTCTAGCGGTCACGATCGCTTGCCTAAATTGCTTTCTTCGTCTAATATTTAGTACAAGCGTTCTGGTCAGTCATGATGGCGATTCGACAAGGTGAGCAAAGTTTGACAGACGAAGCCCCATATTCAGAGGAGCCGAAACAATCTGTCCATTGGAAACCAGAACAGGTTTTAGCACTTGCTCCCGATGCCGCATCTGCCAGAAATGGTCAAGCACTGGCATCCCTGAGAAAGTGGACATCGCTAGGAAGTGCTTCTACCCTGATTTGGGGCGAGTGTCAGGGGAGCGGAAAAACACCTTATCGCACACAAGTCGATCTGAGCGAACCCGCTTTTCGCTGTAGCTGTCCCAGCCGCAAATTTCCCTGCAAACATGGGCTAGGACTGTTTTTGATTTGGGCAGAACAGTCCGATCGCTTTGAGCGACAAGAACTGCCGCAATGGGTTGCCGAGTGGGCGGCAAGTCGATCGCAACGCGCCCAGCAAAAATCAGAAAAACAAGCGCAGCCGCGAGAACAAGCAGTCGATCCGGTGGCGCAGGAGAAGCGATCGACAGCGCGACATCAGAAAGTGAGCGCGGGAATTCAAGAATTACGGGTTTGGCTAGAAGATCGAGTGCGGCAGGGATTGGCAGCGGCACAGCCAGGGTCTGATCAGATCTGGGATCAGGTGGCGGCGCGGATGGTGGATGCTCAAGCGCCCGGACTTGCCCGACAGCTTCGAGAGTGCGCGGGTATCACTGGCAGTGGCTCGATCGAAATGGGTCAGCTTCTGGCGCGATTGGGGCAGCTTTATCTAGTGACGGAAGGGTTTCAGAGAATTGATACTCTTGCAGCCGAGGTGCAAACGGATCTTCGGACTCGAATTGGCTGGGCGATGAATCAAGAAAATGTATTGAGCGGTGAGGTGCGATCGGATCTTTGGCTGGTTGTCGGACAGCAGATTGAAACCGACGATCGTTTGAAGGTTCGACGAGTTTGGCTGCTTGGATTGAACAGCGATACCTTTGCCTTGCTGCTAGATTTTGCGCCCGGACATCAATCGCCCGGACATCAATCGCCCGGACATGGATCATTTGAGCAAAGCTTTTTGCCAGGAACTTGCATCGAAGCCGAACTTGCTTTCTATCCCAGTGCTTACCCATTGCGTGCTTTGATTAAATCTCGTCACGATGCGATCGCGCTTTCAAAACAACCCCCCGGAAAGACGATCGCACAAGTCATCTCAATCTATCACCACGCCTTTGCGAAACATCCGTGGTTAGAACAATTTCCGATATTGCTAAATGCAGTTGTCCCAATTCGAGAGAGCGAGTCTCGCTGGCTGATTCGGGATGCTGAAGGTGCAGTCTTGCCACTCTCTCCTCCGCAAGATTTCAACCCGTATTGGCAACTGTTGGCGTTGAGCGGAGGACATCCGATCGCAGTTTTTGGAGAGTGGAACGGAACCGATCTATTGCCGTTGAATGTTTGGACGGAGGAGACAGTTTATGCAATCGGATCGATCTAATTGGCAACAAGTGATGTCAGCGGCACTCATCGGCACGAACCAGCAACCGTTCATCGTTCCAACCGCAAACGATCGATTAGGAAGCTTGCTTTCGCAATTGAAAGGGCGATCGACGGAAGCTGCTTTATTGTTGACTGCCGCAACCATCACACTGCACGATCAAGCAGGTTGGCACCCGGAAAAATATGCGGGTGCGATTGAGGAACCGTGCGATCGCGATGATCTGCCGCGGTGTTGTCCTCGTGCTGCCTACTTGCTCCAACAAATGCTGCAAGGTCGATATGCTCAAGTTCTATCGGAATGGTGCGCGATCGCGGCAAAACATCAACAGCGCGTCCCTGAGCAGAATTTACCAGAGCTTTTGAACTTCGGCAAACAGCACCGTAGGCTGCGACCTGCAATTTTGCCGATTTTGGGACAGCGAGGTCGGTGGTTGGCGGCACAAAATCCCGACTGGCGCTATGCCGTAGAAGTCGATACGGAATGGGAAACTAGCGATTCAGCCGCGCGATCGCTCTATTTGCAGGAACTACGATCGCACCATCCCGATCAGGCGAGAACATTCGTGCAAAGTACTTGGAATCAAGAATCAGCTAGCGATCGCGTAAAGTTTCTTGAAACATTCTCTATCGGTCTCAGCATGGCAGATGAGCCGTTTTTAGAAGCAGCATTAGGCGATCGCAGCAAAGAAGTTCGCCGAATGGCAGCCGCACACTTAGCAAGCTTGCCAGAATCTCGCCTCGCTCAAAGAATGAGTCAGCGGTTAGAAGCACTGCTAACGCTGAAAGTCGCAGCAGGTCGAGCATTCAATTTCACGCTGGAATTACCAGAGAGTTGTGATGCCGCCATGCAGCGAGATGGCATTGAAGTGAAGCCACGATCGGGAGTCGGAGAGCGGGCTTGGTGGCTCTTGCAGATAATCAAAGCAACACCACTACGGTTTTGGGAACAATCTGGCAAGATTGATGCTAAAGAATGGCTCAAGATAGGTCGGATCAACGAGTGGAAGATTGTTATTTTGGAAGGCTGGAGGTTTGCGACTCAACACCAACAGAACTCGGAATGGGCACAAGCATTTTTAGCAAATCCTAGAGAGATGAACGAAAGAGAATTGACAGGATTGTTAGGGGTACTGGGTTCTGAACAAAGAGCCGAGTTTGTCGAAAAAGCTCTATCAGAAGGCAATGCAATCAAAGACGAGTTTTTGTGGAATGTTGTATCTGCTCTAACTCAGGATCGCGAACCCTTGAATGATCAATTCGCTCGTTTTATGATCGCTTACCTCTATCGGTATGTCTCTCATAACAATCTCGGAAGACATTGGAGATTAAGAGAAGTCCTAAAAGATTTAGCCCTTTATGTGTCTCCAAATCTGTTATCAGAAGCAATGTCTATACATTCAGAAGCAATGTCTATACAGTCGGAACAGGAGAACTCAGCGATCGCAGCCAGCTTCGACGATTTTCTATCTATCCTACAATTTCGTGCCGAAATGTTGCAAGCGTTTGAGCTTACAGCGCAAAGATAACCCCTCTCAATCACACAGACACCCATTAGACAGATACAATGGCAACGACAAAAGCTAAATCCAAAGCGGCTACACAGTCAACTGACCTACTTCGCAACCACGCTGAACAACAATTTGCTGAAGAGTTGAATGAACTATCAACCGCTGATTCTCGCCAGCGTCCGCCCAACTGGAAACTATCACCCTGGGCGGTGTTGACCTATCTACTCGGTGGAACATTGGAGAATGGATTTCAGGTTTCTCCTAAGTACATTGGCAATCAGCGATTGATGGAAGTTGCGATCGCGACGCTAGCGACCGATCGAGCTTTGCTGCTCTATGGAGTTCCTGGGACTGCGAAATCCTGGGTATCGGAACATCTAGCCGCCGCAATTTCAGGCGATTCGACTCGATTAATTCAAGGGACAGCAGGCACCAGCGAAGAAGCAATCCGCTATGGCTGGAACTATGCTCGATTGCTGGCAGAAGGACCTTCGATCGGTGCAGTGGTTGCTAGCCCAATGATGCGAGCAATGACAGATGGCAGAATCGCACGGGTTGAAGAACTGACCCGCATTCCTGCCGATGTTCAAGATACATTGATTACAATCTTGTCTGAAAAAGTATTGCCGATTCCCGAACTGAATACCGAAGTTCAGGCGACAAGAGGCTTTAATGTGATTGCCACCGCTAACAATCGCGATCGCGGGGTGAATGAACTCTCCAGCGCTTTGAAACGTCGATTTAACACCGTGATTTTGCCAGTTCCAACCACGATCGAGGCAGAAGTTGCGATCGTTCATCAGCGAGTAGAAAGCTTAGGAAAAGCTCTAGAACTACCTGCGGAAGTGCCTGCGCTCGAAGAAATTCAGCGGGTCGTGACGATCTTTCGGGAACTGCGAGATGGAGTGACGATCGATGGTAAAACCAAGCTGAAGTCACCGACAGGAACCCTCAGCACTGCGGAAGCAATTTCGGTTGTAAATAGTGGGATGTCGCTTTCAGGACATTTTGGAGATGGCGCACTGAAAGCGAGTGACTTAATCTCTGGGTTGGTCGGTGCAGTGGTGAAAGACCCGATTCAAGATCAGGTGGTTTGGAAAGAATATCTTGAGACAGTCGTAAAAGAACGGGATGGCTGGAAAGATCTGTATCGAGCAAGCCGAGAAATGCTTTAGGAGCGCTGATTATGTCGGTTCATGTCTTTGGAATCCGTCATCACGGACCTGGTTCGGCGCGAAGCTTGTGTCAGGCATTAAAAACCCTTCAGCCCGACATTATACTCGTTGAAGGAGCGCCTGATGCTGAAGCAGTGCTGCCGTTGCTGGTACATCCTCAAATGCGTCCCCCCGTGGCTCTCTTAATCTATGTTCCAAACAATCCCCAACAGGCGGTTTACTATCCTTTTGCCGTCTTCTCGCCTGAGTGGCAAGCAATTCGCTATGGGTTTCAGCATCAGATTCCAGTCCGATTGATGGACTTACCTCAGACCCATCAGCTTGCGATCGACCCATCCTCCCCACCCAAACCTGAAGCCGATACCGATCCATTAAGCTTACTTGCACAAGCCGCTGGAGACAGGGATGGAGAACGCTGGTGGGAGAGATTAGTAGAACAACGACAGGATAGCACCGCCGTGTTTGCGGCGATTTTAGAAGCAATGACAGTACTTCGATCGGAGGTTCAACCCCTCAAAGCAGGCTCGATCGAAGCACAGCGCGAAGCTTATATGCGGAAAATAATCCGTGAGACAGAGCAACAGGGCTTTCAGAACATTGCGGTTGTCTGTGGAGCATGGCACGCTCCCGCCCTGGTCAAAATGCCTTCAGTGAAAGAAGATACTGCATTACTGAAAGGTTTGCCCAAAGTTAAAGTAGAAGCAACCTGGGTTCCCTGGACTTACGGGCGCTTAACGATGAGCAGCGGTTATGGGGCAGGCGTTGAATCTCCAGGTTGGTATCAGCATTTGTGGAAACAAAGCAACCCGCAGCAGACCAGTACACCGATCGAGCATTCAATTCGCTGGATGACTCAAGTGGCTCGATCGCTAAGAGCGCAAGATCTGGATGCTTCTTCTGCCAGTGTGATTGAAGCCGTAAGATTAGCAGAAACTCTAGCAGCACTGCGCGATCGCACCCTTCCCGGTTTAGCAGAACTCAACGAAGCCACGCAGACCGTTTTGTGTTTCGGTGATCCGCTGCCGATGCAGTTGATTCGCGATCGACTGATTGTGGGTGAGCGGTTAGGTAAGGTTCCCGATGATACGCCGATGGTGCCGCTCCAGCAAGACC
>DATJEM010000378.1:0-4202 GCA_035496615.1 Leptolyngbya sp. | reverse complement strand
GGCAACAATAAGCCTCGATAACAACAAGCCTCGGTAACAATAAGCCTCAATAACAATAGAACTGAGAATCCACGTCCGATCGAAATGTTCGGAATCAATCGGTGAACCTATTTCCTTTCAGTCCACCTGCTTGCTAGAAAGACTACGATCGCACCAATTTAATACGATAGGGTTGAAACGCGGGAGCTTGACGCATCCACTCGGTAATCCTAAGAAATGGCGCTGCGAACTAATACAACCGTGCAGTCACATCTTCGGGCGATCGCTTCAGGAATATTGCCCTGAATCACCTGCTGTAACAACCCGTCACGGGTCGCACCCAAAACAATCACATCACACTGATCCTTCTGAGCTAGATCAATCACGGCTTCCGAAACCGAGTTGGCACAGAGGGGCATCAATGCGATCGGGCAGGACAACCGGGCACTCAAAAATTCCATTGCTTCATTCAGCGCCGCGAGATTGGGCAAATCAACCTGAGGCTGATGAACTTGGCAAAGACAGATATTTGGATCAGCAGAAAGTCTCGATAAAGCAGGTAAAAGACGAATGGCTTGACGAGAATTGGGTCCGCCTGCGGTCGGCACTAACCAGCGATCGAGCCTTTTCGGTTCTTCTCCAAACTTCACTAAGACAACATCGCATCCCGCTTGCCGAATCATCGTATCAACGACGTTGCCAAAGATGCGACCCGGCGTAGAAGTCTCGCCATTCCAGCCCATGATCAGTTGATCAATATGTCGCTCTTTCACGGTTTCCAAAATCGCTTGAGCAATGTCGTGTGTCACTCGCACTTGAGTATGTACCGAGATGTGCCATTGTCTGCCCAAATGCCCTGCTTTTTTCAATAGTTTTCGACTAATTGCAGTTGAAACCGCAGTTTCGGCAGGAACGCGATGACGGGCGATCGGAATTACCTGCAAACACTCCAATTCATAGTCTCGATCGTGCGCGATCGCGGCTGCCATTTGCAGCAATTGATCCGCAGTTTGAGGATTCGCGATCGGCACCAGTACCCGACCTTTACCCGTTTCAGGCGCACGAGTTTGATACACCACATAAGATGGTTCCGGTTGATGACCGACTTTTGCACTGTTTGTCAAGCGATCGGATTCAGCCCGAATAATATCAGCACGAGTAATAATCCCGACGAGCTTCCGACGATCCACTACAGGCAATCGACTAATCTTGTATCGATTTAATAGATATAAAACCTGACTGAGTGGATCATCGGGCTGGACTGTCACCGGGCGCGGGGTCATAATCTCGCTGAGGGGCTGACTCTGTGCCAATTGCCGATCGGCAATGTGCGACAAATCCGTCTGAGTGACAATTCCCACCAATATTCCATTCTCAATCACCGGAAAGCCGCGATGGTGCGATCGCGAAAATGCCTGAACTGCTTCATCTAAACTAATTTGGCTCGACAATGCCTCTACTCGCGGCTGCATTAGATCTTCTGCGGTGAGTCCAGACAAACGCGATTCGATTTCAGCCGTAGGCTCTAAATGAATTCCCTTTGATTCGAGTAAGTGTTGATAGATTGATCCACTAAAGATACTTTCTGCGACTAGATAAGCACTCACCGAGCTAATCATCAACGGCAAGACGAGATTAAAATCCGTCGTCATCTCGAAGACAATGACGATCGCCGTAATCGGTCCGCGAGTCACCGCGCTAAAAAATGCGCCCATCCCGGTCAACGCGGCTGTTGCGGTTAAGGCTTCACTCGCTCCCAAACCCAACGGAATTCCCGCTGCTTGCAAATTTTGAGCCGCATAACTAACCAAATAACCTAATGCCGAACCCAAAATCAGCGAAGGCGCAAATAATCCACCCGGCGCACCAGACCCAAACGCAACCAGCGTTAGCACAAATTTGGTCACAAAGATCAGCGCCGTCGTTTGCCAGCCATATTCAGCCGTCATCCAGACTTCTTGTAAGCTTGTCGTTCCCCGAAATGTATCCGGTAGAAGCGCGATCGCTAACCCAGAAATCCCCCCCGCCAATGCAATTCGCAGCGGTAAACTCCAGTTCAGTTTGCTGCGATTGATCTCCACACTCAGCAAAATACCGCGTGTAAACACCGCGCCCAACACTCCCGCAAACACTCCAACCATCAGAAAAACCGGGATCGTCTCAACCCTAAAACTCGTCATCATATCTAACGAATTCGCCTGATCACTGATTCCCTGTCCTCCCAACAGTCGAGACACGACCGCACCGATAAACGATGCCAAGATTGCGGTTCCTAAGGTCAGTCCCGAAACATCTTGTAAAAGCTCCTCGACCACAAATAAAACACCCGCGATCGGGGCATTAAACCCCGCTGCCAATCCCGCTGCTGCGCCTGCTGCAATCAACTGTCTCCGATGCACTGGAGAAGTCGGCACCCAATCGCTCAGTTGCGCGGCGATCGCGGCTCCAATCTGCACCGTTGGACCTTGCCGTCCCAAATTCAATCCTGATCCGAGTGACAGTAAGGTGGTGACTAGCTTCGCGATCGCCACGCGCCAGTTTAGTGCGCTCGACCCTCCACCTAGAGCCACTTTCACTTGCGGAATGCCGCTTCCTGTGACTTCGGGCGCAAACTGTTCGATCAGCCATCCTGATAGCAATCCGGCGAAGAGTCCGATCGCGGGTAACACGATCCAAGCCGGATAATGACTCGCGGTTTGTAGTCGTTGGTGACTCAGCCAACCTGCCCCCTGCTTGAGGATAACCGCTGCTAGTCCCGATACCAGTCCGATCAAACACGCCTCGAAGATTGCCAGTTGTTTTGGCGATACTGCGCTCAGTCTCAGTCTTGATCGCTTCGCTGCCCGAAGAGTTCGCCACATGGGGAAGCTGTGAGTGAAGATGCAAGATCATCGTACCTGACCCAGCGCGATCGCCGCTTTCTCTAGGCTGGAAACTGGGCTTCTGAGTTGTGATCTACGATTTTTGGCTGCTCGATTTTCGGTTGCTGAACCAGGTTTGCGGCTGGTTTTGCCAGTGCAGCCAGTTTTTTTTCTTCCTGCATTTCTTTTTCCTGGAACAACAATCCACCTAAATGTACGATCGAGAATCCGACTGCAGCCAGCGAAACCACATAGCTATGCAAAGTGTACAGATGCGCCACGGTGAGCGTTCCAACGGCTCCGCCCGTAATGATTTCGCGCAAAGTTGCACCGATGAAGGGAATCGCTTCGATCGTTCCCAGTTCGATTTTGAGTCTCCAGAAACCGATCTGATTCCAGTTGAGGATCATGGCTGTCCAGCTTAAACCGATCGCGCTCAAAGTGAACAAAATGCCGCTCACCCAAGCGGTCAACCAACTGCGACGGAACCGTTCGCCCAAGAACATCACCACAATTTGCACTAAGCCCAATCCGATGACGAAGTTTCCTGCGAGATTGTGTAACGTATGAACGAGCCAGCCGAAGGGAATCTCCTGGTCAATCTGCTGTAGCGAATCGTATGCACCGCCTGCGATCGGTTGGTAGTAGAAGGCGATCAAAACGCCAGAGGTGGCAGCCAGTAGCGTTAGGGTCAGAATCGAGACAGCAAGAACGGTCGATAGCCGCCGCAGGATAAAGGCAGGATTAAGCATGACAGGACTCAATGATGATGATGAAAGTTTTGTGTACTTCTGTTAAGTGCTATCTTAACGAATTTGCTCATTGTCGGAACGATTCCCAAGTCACATTCTCTAATTTCAGCCTTGAATCGCAATCCTGTTTAAGTGGGAGCGCGATCGAGTAATACGATAGTGAAGTTGCAATAAAAACGGATACATGAACGGAGTCGATGATAAGACCGAAGTGCGCGATTACTTTAACGCGACAGGCTTCGATCGCTGGAAACGCATTTATGGCGATGGTGAAGTCAACAAAGTTCAGCGAGATATCCGCACCGGACATCAGCAAACGGTTGACACCCTGCTGGGCTGGTTAAAGGACGATGACAATTTAGCCGCACTGACCATCTGCGATGCAGGCTGCGGAGTCGGAAGTTTGAGCATTCCGCTAGCGCAAGCGGGCGCGAAACTGTTCTCTAGCGATATCTCTGAGAAAATGGTTGGCGAAGCAAAAGCAAGAGCGATCGCGCTTGGACTTGCCGATAATCCGAGTTTTTCGGTGCAGGATTTGGAAGCACTCAGCGGCAAATATCATACGGTGGTTTGTCTGGATGTGTTGATTCACTATCCCGCAGAACAAGCG
>DATJEM010000377.1:0-4530 GCA_035496615.1 Leptolyngbya sp. | reverse complement strand
ATCGAATGGGCAAATGGAGACTTACCCGATTTCGATGAAAATGACGCGACCAAACGCGCCAAAGAACTCTTTAACTGGGAAGCAGCAAAGATTGGAACTTTAAGGCTTTTGTTCGATCGAGTCAATCTCTCCAAAGATCAGACGCAGAAACATTACTTGCCGATTTCAGCGATCGACGATTTCGATCCCACTATTCCTTATCCCATTCCCAATCCGCCAGCAGCGATCGCCGAATTCAAACAACAACTTCTCAAACTTCCGCTTAAGCAAAATTGGCACAACCTTTCGTTCTTATCGATCGTCCTAGAGAAATACGGAGCTTGTCTGAGTTTTGGTGTCCCCGATGCGAATCAGGAATGTGATACCGCTCTAGCTGATCTTGCCCGCATTACCGGAGCCGTTGCCGCTGCTCTGGCATCTGACACTGAGGCACAACAGCTTAGTTTGATTGCAGGACATCTATCCGGCATCCAAGATTTTATCTACACTATTTCTTCAGATGGAGCGCTCAAATCTCTCCGCGCTCGGAGCTTCTATCTAGAATTGGTCACAGAAGAAGTCGTTCAACAACTGTTAGCAGAACTCAAGCTACCCCGCACCAGCATTATCTATACGGGCGGCGGAAAATTCTACATCTTGGCTCACGATCGAGTGGCAGAACAGGTCAAAGCAAAATGCCAAGAGATCAACCGATGGCTGAGAACAGAATTTCAAGGCAAAATCTTCCTCGCGAGTAGTACGCAATCCTTTGCGACCGAAAAAGTTGCGACTTCAGCATTTATTGAAGTATGGGAAAGCGCGATCGAGGCTGCAAACCAACAGAAAACGCTCAAATTTGCGGATCAGATTGATGACATCCTCCAACGTAAATCAAGCTATGCGCCTTGTAAAGTTTGTCGTCGTGATGACCAACGTAAACTACAACCCCTCAACCGTCGCGAACCTGATTCTGTTCAGGCTTGTTCCACTTGCGCGAGGATGTTTCGGTTAGGTGGACAAATTATGGATGTTCATCAGATTGTCCGATCGCGTGATCGCTGGCTATCTCCAAAAAGATTGCGATTAAAACTAGATTCTGGCACTATCTACTATAGTTTCTTCAGTAAAGATGACTCAATTCCAGCGCTTACAAATCAAGAAACCTCATTACTTGTAAACAATTGGAACTGCAAAGACTATGAAAAATCACGCACTACTCTCTTATTGCTGGGTAATTATGGTGCAAGAGGTAGTGAGTTAGAGCAAGATGGCAAAAAAGGATTCATGCGAGCTAACGAATTTGCTCAGAATGCAGAAGGGATCAAACGGGTTGGCTATTTGCGGATGGATGTCGATCGCTTAGGTCAAATATTCGCGAAAGGCTTAAAAAACGATTACTCATTGCCCAAATTAGCGGGACTTTCTCGCCAAATGAGCTATTTTTTCAAGGTGTACCTGAATAGCTTGGCAAAGAATCGTGAAACAAACTTCATCAGCCAAGCAAAAAAATACTCATTTAGGTATTTGACTGGCAAACCTCGACAAAGACTGATGTTTATTTATGCAGGTGGTGATGATTTATTCGTCAGCGGCTCATGGAATGAAGTGGTCGAATTCGCTTTTGATGTCTATCAAGCCTTTCGAGCTTACACAGGCTCTCATCCAGACATCACATTATCTGGCGGAATCAGCATCGAAACCGATAAATTTCCGCTCTATCAAGCGGCAAGCGAAGCGGGAGAAGCAGAAGATCAAGCAAAAGGAAACGGTCGCGATAGTTTAGGACTCTTTGGTACAGCCTTCAAATGGGAGAACTGGCTAGGACAGAAAATCAAGTTTGATGATCTCGACAGCACTGCAAACCCACATCTTAGCGGCAACAAATTGCCTGAACTATGCGGAGTTTGGGATTTTGTTGTAAATTTGCGAGGTCAACTGTCAAAAGACCACGCTCAAAGCTTTGTGAGAAATCTACTCGCGACGGCTCAACTGCAAGAACAGCACATCAAAAACAAAGAAGAACAGATTCGCGATCGCAAAAAACAACTTCTAGATCACAAAGAAGACCTAGCATTAAAAGCACTCGAACACGATCGCGAAGAAATCCGCTACTATCTGCACTTACCTAAAATCGCCTATACCTTAGCAAGACTCCCCAGTGAACTTAGAGATCGAGAGGACTTTAAGCTGATCCGAAGCTCACTCCTCAGCCCGTACAATGCTCCTTACTTTAGAGCGATCGCCACTTGGATCGAACTCCTCAACCGAGACTAACGATGAATCAACGACCGAACTCACCTCAAAATTCAGATGATGGCAGCCAGAAGATCACCAATCTTATTTTGTCGCTCAAGTCCCTGAAAGACTATCAGATCCGCCAGCTAGTCGAACACGCACAAAGCTTTGCTCCAGAGCTTCGCAAACGACGATTAGAAACCAATCAAATTCGTAAGTTCTTGGATGCAATCAATCAGCTAAAAGCGCAACTGGTTGGCAATGACTTTAAAGCGATCGAGGATGAAGTCGTTTTACTCAAACCAAAGCTGGCGTATGCTGCGGCACGACAAGAAGCCGTCAAACCACTCAATAAAGTAATGGCAGCCGCGATCGATAAAACTCACGACAAAGAAGACTTTACTCGACTGGTTCAACTGATTGAATCAATCATTGCCTATCACAAAGCAGAAGGTGGAAAATAATGCCTGCATCCATGACCCAAAAACCGCTCCTCGGAAAACTTCGCCTCACCAGTCGCCTGATTGTTGAAACAGGTCTGCACATCGGTGGAGGTGGTGAAAGCTTAGATATCGGCGGACTCGATAAACCTGTGATTCGCGACCCATTAACCCGACAACCCTATCTACCCGGATCTTCGATTAAAGGGAAACTTCGATCGATTTTAGAACGCTTGCTCAACAAGCCTGTAAATCGTCCGGGCGGCAGTGGAACCTATCGATATGAAAGCGACGATCTCGAATCTGGCTACACCGAAATCGAAGGTCAAGTCATTCCATATGAAGGCGCTCGAACTTGCCAACTCAGCCGCGTTTTTGGTTCAACTGGCGGATCAGGTGACAGAATCAAAACTTGGGTTAAAACTTCGATCGTAGATGCTCAAAAATTAGACAAAGAAGGAGACCGTACCCGAAAATTCAACGACGTAGACTATACGAGTGTTAGAGGACGCAATTCACCCGCCCGATTGATTGTTCGCGATTGCCACTTAGTTTCAGAATCAGCAGAAAAGCTGAAGCAGATTGATACTGGGTTATATATGACCGAATGGAAGTTTGAGAATGGCATCGATCGTATTACTGCTGCTGCAAACCCCCGACAGTTAGAACGGGTTCCGGCTGGCTCAGAGTTTAACTTTGAACTGGTGTACACCGTTGAAGATGTCGATCAAGCTGAGGAAGATTTGCGGAATTTAGCGATCGCGCTTGCAATCCTCGAAGATGATGCGTTGGGGGGTCACGGTTCGCGCGGCTATGGCAAAGTTCGCTTCAAAGATTTCGAGCTACATTATCACGATGTTCAGCAGTATCTCCGGTTAGCGAGTGGCGATCGCGCTGTTGTAGAGCCGATTCCGCTGGCTGATACTGCAAGTCTGTTAAAGAATTTTGGTCAGGTTCGCAATCTATTGCCAGGGAGCTAAACAATGAGTCATTGGAAACTCATTCGGCTAGAGTTTGGGCGCAATGTGGCGCACTTTGGCGAATTAGGAATTGGGATTGAAGAAACGAGTGAGCGGATTCGATCTGATACATTGTTTAGTGCATGGCTAAGTGCTTATGCTCGACTGTTTCCTCGTCTCGAAGTGGAAGAATTTATCAAGCAATATCAGGTAAAGCCGAAGTTTCGGCTGAGTTCTACATTTATCTATCAGGACTTGGGCAATCGTATTGTTGATTATCTTCCTCGCCCACTGAAACCACCGCTGAACTATCCAAAAGATGATCTGGCTTTCGTTAAAACTTACAAAACGTTGAACTATCTGCCGCTAGAAGTTTGGCGGCGATGGTATCAAGGAGAAGGATTTAGCGATCGACAAGAACTGATCGATAAGACAACAGGTAAAGCAACAGGTAAAGCAACAGGTGAATTGTCTCGATCGGGAGCCTTTCGGTACAGAGAAGCGTATGAAGTGCAGAAACTTCCGAAAATTGCGGTCGATCGCATGACTAGAGCGACAAACTTGTATCACACTGGAATGGTTCAGTATCGCTGTGAGCAAAACGCTCAAGCAGTGCAAAGCCTTTCAGGATTGTATTTCTTAGCTGAATTTTTGGATGCTGAGATTGAGAAGACGTTTCTGGCAGTGTTAGATTTTTTAGGTGGAGAAGGGATTGGAGGAGAGCGATCGAGCGGGGCTGGACAGTTCACAAGGAAGGCTTTAGAGCTATCGTCAGAGTGGGATAAAACTGTGAATTTCTCTGGTGGCACTCATCATAGTTTAATTAGCCTATTTTGGCAGCACCCGCTTCCTCCGGACTTACTAAATGGCTCTAGCTATGAACTTCAAGAAAGAGGCGGTTGGATTACTTCTGTGGG
>DATJEM010000376.1:0-4532 GCA_035496615.1 Leptolyngbya sp. | reverse complement strand
TCCTGTTTTGTCAGAAATACTTTCAAAGTCTTCAGTCAGTCCATTGGTCGGAACTTTTTCCGTTTCAGCTATTCCTGAATCTTGACCGGGATTCTTTTTATCTAGACTGCGAGTTTCCTCAACTGGCAGTAAAGAAGTAGAAACGGCTTCTAGAGTGAGTTGTTCTTCAGCATAGCGGGCGAAAATTTCATCAATAAATCGCAGCTTTTCTAAAGTAATCGCAGACTTATCGCTTACAACGGGCAGAAACTGTGACGAACCGATTTCGGCGGTTTCGATCGTCCGAAGTTCTTGAGCCGTTTTATTCGGGTTCGTGACTCCCAACGCCGCCCGACTTTGCCGAAACTCCGTCAGCCGCATTCGCATCACTCGGAGATATTTCTGTAAGTCCGCCTCAAAGTAGCTAAACGCACTGCCCCGAAACTGAGTCGAACTTGGGGAAATCTTCTTGCCGCCGAAATGCTCGGTCTCGATCGCTCGAATCTTCAAAGCGGCATCATACGCTTGATCGAGGGCACGATCGGGCGTTTCGAGATACCATTGTTCAGCCCGGCGCAGATAGGCTCTTAGGTGCGAAACCAACGAATTATTGTTCATGGACGTGCGGTATCGAGTTCAGACAGGTGGGTAAGGCGGGACGAATCTAGCAATCCCTTATTCTAAAACTGGTTCTGTTTGAAGGTCTAGGATGAATAGAGCATTTTAATGAAGTGCTAAGTATCCTAACAAATTCGGTTGAGAGGATTTCATGCAAATGCGAACATTTCAGTCGGTCTGGATTACAGGCGCAACTCGCAGCGGCAAAACGGCGCGGTTGGTCGCTCAGGCGAGTGAATGGATGCGGGTGAAAAGATCAGGCGTTCTAGTGCTGGCTGCGATCGGGGATAATCGTTTGGATCTGAACGATCGACTCACCGAAGCCACACAGGGTAAATTTCCGTTTCGGGCAACGACACCGCTGGGATTCTTTGAAGATGAAGTGACGCTGTTTTGGTCGCTGTTGGTGCAGCAGTTGGATCTCAAAGCTCAGTTTCCGGTGCGATTGCGTCCTGAGAATGAGCAGGAATTGGCGACGAAATTATGGCGGGTGGCGTTGGATCAAGCGATCGCGGAGTCGGGCATCCCGGAAGCCCGTTTAGTCCGTCGCGTATTGGATTTGATGCAGTTGGGGGCATTGAGTGGAACGGCGATCGATGACATTCCTGCCCTGCTTGATCGAGGTTTACCGAAGGTGGATGAGTACAGTTCAGAACTGCCGCTGTCGCCAGAAACGATCGGGGAAATGATGCAGCGGTGGCGATCGTGGTGTTTGCGGCGCGGGTTGCTCACTTACAGCCTGATTACCGATTTGTACGGGCGTTATCTCTTCCCTGATCCAACGTATCAGAAGCATCTAGTCGAACGGTATCAAGCCGTAATTGCAGATGATGTTGATGAGTATCCGGCGATTGTGCGGCAATTGTTTGAGTTTTTGATCGATCGACCGATCCCTTGTGCGTTTAGTTTTAATCCGGATGGAGCGGTGCGATTGGGACTGGGAGCCGATCCGGTGTACTTGGCGGAACTCAGCGATCGGTGCGCGATCGTGGAATTAAGCGATCGCACCCATCCTTGTTTAATGGACGAGCTAGGCGAATCAATTTTGGATCTGGTGACTGATCCGATTTTCTTTGCCAGTTTGCCGGATTCGATTCAAACGATCCAAACCACCACACAGGCGCAACTGATTCGTCAAACCGCAGAATTAATCATTCAATCCGTTCAATCGGGCGAAGTCGAACCGCGAGAAATTGCGCTGATTGGTCCTGGCGTTGATCCGATCTCTCGCTATGCGCTGCGGGAAATCTTGACGCGCCAGAATATTCCGCTGGAGTTTCTCAACGATCAGCGACCGCTGGCGAGTAGTCCGATCGTTCGCGCTTTATTAACGCTGCTGACGCTGATTTATCCCGGACTCGGACGATCGACGAATCGAGATACGATCGCGGAAATGCTCGTGATTCTAAGTCAATCTGAAGCGACAACCTTCGCGATCGATCCGGTTCGAGCGGGGTTGCTGGCTGATTACTGCTTTGAACCGCATCCCGATCGCCCGCGTTTATTGCCCTCGAACACTTTTCCGCGCTGGGATCGCTTAGGTTATCAGGCATCAGAAGCTTACGAAGGTATCCTGCATTGGATTGAATCGCAGCGATCGCAGTTAGAAAACCGCTTGATTGGGAGTCCGGTGGTGATGCTCGATCGAGCGATCCAGCGATTCTTTCTCGGCGGCAGCCATTTACCGTTTGATCAACTGGCGGGATTACGGGAATTAATCGAAACCGCTCAACACTATTGGGAAGTAGACGATCGACTCCGACGCAGCGATCTGAGCGACGCGCCACAGTCGTTGACGGTGCGAAATTTCATCCAGCTTTTGAGAAGTGGAACGGTCACCGCGAATCCATTTCCGGTGCGATTGGTTGTGCCGAATGCGGTCACGTTAGCAACGGTGTTTCAATATCGCTCGACGCGACGATCGCACCGCTGGCAATTTTGGCTTGATGCAGGTTCGTCACGCTGGTTGAGCGGGGTTGATGCGCTGTTTGCGGCTCCGCTGTTTCTCCAAAGCTGGTCGGGTCAGGTTTGGGATGTCGAAGATACTCAGAAGATGAATGAGCAACGGTTACGCCGAATTCTGCTCGATCTCTTAGGACGCGCCGAAGCGCGCTTATTTTTGTGCTACAGCGATCTTTCGACCAGTGGACAAGAGCAAACAGGCGTGTTGACTTCGCTGGTGAACGCGGCGCTCCCGCTGCAATAGCTAGTCCTGAACGTAGACCCGATCGCTAAACAAGCACTGCTCCGCCCTGACAAATTCGCGTCCCAAATAGGCAGCATGATCAAATCGAGTCACACAGCAATTAGACTGCTCGAAAATCTCAATACACAGTTCTTTTGCCGTTCTGCCCTGGAAAATTTGGCTTGGTTGGCGCTTCAACTCGCCCCCGCAGGGTAGCGGTTCCCCCGTTTCTGGATCGCAAGCCAACCCTTTTTTGTTAATCGTGTTGGTGTAGAACTCGGCGCAAATCAGATGAGAGGCTCGATCGACAAAAATAATAAAGTAGCCGCTCGGATCAAGTTCGATAAACCGATTCGACAATTTATCGTCAAAAACGATCGGGTCAAAAACAGCTTGAGTCATGTCAAAAAAAGATGAATCGCATTCTAGATTTTTCTATTCTAGATTTTGAAGTCGATCGTTTGTTGTTTAAACGGCAATTCTTGATTGATCGCATCAATTTCTTGCTGCTCAAGATCATTAATTTGCTCAATGTGCGATCGCAAAATCTGCGACAGCCGACTGCTATAAAATCGATGCAAAGAATGATTTGGAACCGCCGGAAAGCCGCGCCGCTTCTTGTGTCTGCCGCCTGCACCCGGATCAAAGATTTGAATTTTGTTGTTGATTCCCCACTCGATCGGCGAATAATAGCACGCATCAAAATGCAAACAATCGATTTCCTCAGTGCAACCCCAGTAGCGACCATATAACCGATCGCCTTTAGTCAGACAAAACGACATTCCGATCGGGCGTTGCTCATTTCCTTCGGCATAAGCCGCAAAAAAGACGACTCGATGCCGATAGGTCGTCTGAAGCTGCTCAAAGAATTTCTTGGTTAAATACTTACTGCCCCACCAGCCGAACTTATCGCAAGTATCACTATAAAACTCGTACATTTGCGGAAACAGTGACTTTGGAATCTCTTCTCCAGCCAGCGTTTTGAACTGTAGCCCTGCATTCGTCACCGCTTTGCGTTCTCGCTTAATGTTGCGACGCTGATTTGCATTAAACGCCTGCAAATAATCATCAAACGTTTGATAGTTCTGATTTGACCAGACAAAACCATGATGCAGCCAAGCACTAAATCCGTGTCGCTCCATCACCGTGCGCCACTCCGGATCAACATAGAGAAAGTTGCAGCCAGAAATGCGATTGCGGACACAAAACTGATCGATCGCACCCACCATCATCTCCGTCAGTTCATCTTCGTCTTCTCCCGGCGCGATCAAAAATCGGTAGCCTTCCGCAGGGGTAAACGGCGACATTCCCAACAGCTTTGGGTAATATTGCACCCCCAACCGCTCCGCCAAATCTGCCCACTGGTGATCAAACACAAACTCACCATAGCTGTGTCCCTTGATATAAAGCGGAGCGATGGCGATCAATTGACGATCGCGCCACACCGTTAGATGGTTGGGCATCCATCCCGATCGCGCCGTTGTGCTGCCAGAAGTCTCCATATTGTGCAGCCAGTCCCACTCGAAAAACGGCGTTTTCAAAGGAATTGCTAGCGCATCCCAAGCCGACTGGGGAATTTCAGAAATTTTGTTGATCCAAGCGATCGAAGTGCGGGGCTGGAATTGTTCAACCATAGCCATTGTTCAACCGGAGCCATTGTTCAGCCGGAGCCATTGTTCAGTTGCTTCATACAGCGTAATAGATTTGTTCAAATCTGGCACAGCACCGCTAGATTCGCCGCATGGGTCAT
>DATJEM010000375.1:0-6336 GCA_035496615.1 Leptolyngbya sp. | reverse complement strand
CGGGTTTAGCGAAATTCGGAGTTGCTGTTTCATCAAGCGAAAAAGGGCAGCATCGACTCCTTGGGCTTGGTGAAGCTCGATCGAATCTTTCAGCCAACTTAACAATCGTTTTTGAACAAGATTTGCGTCATCAATCAGCATTGCCATACCGCAGTGTCGCAGGACAAGCATTCCATTTTTGATTGCTCGTTCTAATGCCGCATCTTCGACGCTTGGCATTTCCCTCTGAAGTTGCTCGGCGGCTTGCTGCATGATATTGAGTTCTTGATCACGCAGTGCCCGATATGCGGCTGTCCGTTCTGCGATCGAGCCGACATACTGCCCAACGGCTTGCAGTTCTTCGGGTTTGAGATAGAGGTTTTCGGCTTCGTCAAAGATGCCATCAATGGGAAATTGCATAAGCGTAGTCCAGAATCAGAACAAATCAGAAAAATCCGTCAGGGTAAAGCCATCCGTGGGTTCAGGCAATGGTTCAACATTTTCGATCGTCGGATGAACGGTTCCGGCAGCGCTCAACGAAATTCCTTCCCAGTTCACAGCGGCAAAAAACTGCTGCACTCGCAACTCAAACGAGAGTTCTGTAAACAATTCAACTGCTGCTGCTTGTTCAAGCCGTTGGACTTCCGATTTTGTGGGAAGCGTTTGGTTTTCCCAATTGCAAGTGGTGAAAAAAGATTGAACCGAGGAATATAGCCAAGTCTGAGTATTTTGGGGGGTGTCCTGCGCGATCGTTGAAATCATTGAAGTTCTCCTGATCTCAGCCGTTTTTCGATGTCTCTTGCGGTTGCGCCTTCATTTAGCCAGAACGATGCCGCATCAATTCGCTCTTGTCCACCGAGCAGAAACTTACAATAGGTTTCGCCCATCGAATAACATTGAATTTCGATGCAACTGAGCTGCTTTTTCACCAGTTCAGTAAAGAATCCGGCAAACAGTCCAGCGTATAAGTAGCAGACAGGCTTGCCAACATCACCCAGCGTCCGAGCAACCGCGGAATCGAACACATTGATGAACATAAAGCCTTGTTTACGATCGCCCAAATCCACTTCCCACCGTCCCCAACCTTGAGCCGTAAACGACCACCACCAGGTTTCTAGCAGAAACATCAAATTGGTTTGGCGCATCGAGCGATCGTATTCTTTCTCAAACCACTTCTCGAAAAAGAAAGCGTCTTTCTGACCCCATTCACACCCGATCGTGTACATGGTTGCAGCAGAAGCATCCCCGACTTCTTCTTCGAGTCCTTCAATCAGTCCGATGATGAAGTCTTCAGACGTGAGGATGTTTTGGCTGTTATTCCAATCGACGATCGTGCCGCTATCGGGATCGAATTGATAAAAGTCTTTGAACCCGTAATGATTGTGCTTTTTCGGGTTTTTGAGTTTCGTGGAGGTTTGATGAGAAAGTGCAATCGTCATAAGTTTTATGGGGGTCGATCGAAGAACATCCAGTGAGGCGACAGCGGTTAGGCTGATTGGGTATTACTGATTGGCTTCAGTGTGCCCAAATCAAATTTAGACGGTTCCAAGCATTCGGCGATTCACTTCCAAAATTGGCAAAACTAAATTCGCTTCGCTCGGAGTCAGAACTTGTTTGATCACGTCTTGCATGACGGTGTAAGTCACACCACAGGTTTTTTGAGCATTGAACGCTCGCATAATGGTTTGGAACCAGAATAGAAAGCGTTCTCTCATGGATTCTGGATCGTCGATCAGCATTGCCGCCGCAGAATAGCGCAAAACTCGCAGCGTATCCCGCTTCCATTTGTGGGTGAGATCCTCGCTGCCCTGACGGAACAACATTGGATCGATCGATTTCATTTTGGCTTGTACTTGCTGCACAATCATCACTTCATGAGACTGCAATTTTTGATAGGTTTGGACGCGCAACTCAAACGATCGAGCATAGTCCGTCAAAAAACGGAGTTCTTCATCGGTGGCGTAGCGTCCCTCGGTTTCTTGACTCAACCGCTGGATTTGGCTCAACATATGGGGATCAAATTGGGATTCAATTGGGATTCAAATTAGATTTACCTGAAGCGTTCCCTGTTTGTGAATGATCTAAACGCCAGAAGAATTTGAGAAATATTTCGACAGATTGAAACTGGTGTCAGTTTCGATTTTTTTCATCATCGATCGAGTGATCAGTTTTCCCGCTTCCACCAGAACTTGCCCCGTCAGCGGATGCAACAAATCCTGTTCCGCCCGTCTCCCAATCAACGCTTCAATATCTTTGATCGAATTAATGTACATCCCTGGCGGCAATTCCACCACAACGCCGCTCTGTAGGACTCGTGCCTGACACGCCAGTCGAGAATTGGGTTGGCAGGATGTGATCACTTCTAACGTGCGCTGTTCTCGGCGGTTAATCGGAGTTAATGCGCTCATGCCATCTTTGACATAAATATGACAAGTCGCACACATACCGCGCCCGCCACATTCTTTTAAGACATCAAGATCTTGATTTAGCAAAACCGAAAGTAAGTTGCCATTGGTTTCGACCGAGCGATTTTGTGCGATCGGTTCGAGGCGTACCATTTTCACCATATGAGTTCGTTAGGGCAATAAGAGGGCTTTTTGGGCATCGGTGAGGGCGCTCTGCTGGATGAGAACCTCGTAATCCCGCACCGCATGAGAACAGCGGCGGATAAACTGAGCCACCCAAGCGCGAAACCATTCGTGCTGTTGAACGCTGACCGCTTGTTCTAAGTCTGAGAGTTCCCCCAAATCGCTTATCTGTCCCGATCGGGACACCTGAAATCGCTCCATCCATTCCCCGGTGGGACGACTCGCTTTTAAATAATTTACAATCACTGCCATGCCCAAATATGCTGTGGTGAACTGACTCAAATGATTGAGGGCATCCAGCAGATCTTTGAGGGTTGGAGAGTTGTCCGTAGGCAACGGTTGGAGCGGCGCAAATCCGATCGCAGAATTGGCTTCAATCCATGATCGTAAAGTTTGGAAAGCATCTGCAAAAGCTTGATCCATCCCAGAACTATCCCGAATCACCAAAACCACCAAACTCAGGGGCAACCGATACAGCAAGATTTGATTCTGAGTAAATCGAAACTCTAGCATCTCGTACTCACCGGGGATGGTCTCGACAATCTGTAGAATGCCTTGGGCGATCGATTCGTGTTGTCCCTGGGCAAATTTCGGATCGCGACTGTAAAAAACTGGCTTAGAGTGTCCACTCAATAGGGCGATCCCTACGATTCCTGGTACATTCAGAAAGTCCCGCATAACTTCCTGGTTCATAGGCTGATTCGCTCATCGTTCTGTACAATACTTGCCACGTCTATCAATCTAAGGAAATTAGATTTACTGCGATCGCGCATCGACTTCGCTAAATTTCTTTATAATTGTTCACCTTCTCTCCCTCGCATCCCGTTTTAGAGTGAACGCATTCGATCTCCCGGTTTATTTTACGCTCCTCATACTTTAGGCTTAACCGTATGTCTGACCTTCCTTTTACTTTGGATCAGTTACGTATTCTGAGAGCGATCGCGTCTGAGGGTAGCTTCAAACGGGCTGCTGACAGCTTATATGTCTCTCAGCCAGCGGTGAGTCTACAAGTCCAAAATCTAGAACGACAACTCGATGTGCCGCTGTTCGATCGCGGTGGGCGACGAGCGCAGTTGACTGAAGCTGGACATTTGCTGTTAAACTACGGCGAGAAAATTTTAACGCTTTGTCAAGAAACCTGTCGGGCGATCGAAGATCTACAAAACCTTCAAGGAGGGACGCTCATTGTCGGTGCCAGCCAGACGACAGGAACCTATTTGCTACCGCGAATGATTGGGATGTTTCGGCAGCAGTACCCAGATGTCGCCGTTCAACTGCACGTTCATTCTACCCGGCGCACCTCTTGGAGCGTGGCGAATGGTCAGATTGATCTGGCGATTATCGGCGGTGAGATCTCTCCAGAACTTCAAGACTCTCTCGAAATTATTCCCTACGCAGAGGATGAGCTTGCCCTGATTCTACCGCCAACCCATGCGTTAGCGCGATTGGAGACGATTCAGAAAGAAGATTTGTATCGCTTGCAGTTCATTGCACTTGATTCCCAGTCTACAATTCGTAAAGTGATCGACCAGGTTCTAGGGCGCTGTGGCATTGAGACGCGCCGATTGAAAATAGAGATGGAACTGAACTCGATCGAAGCCATTAAAAATGCAGTTCAATCGGGTTTGGGTGCTTCGTTTGTGTCAGTTTCCGCGATCGAGAAAGAACTGCAAATGGGAATGCTGCATCGCGCCAGAATTGATGATGTCGTCGTGAAGCGCACGTTATCGGTAATTATTAATCCAACTCGCTATCGATCGAAGGCGGCTGATGCGTTTTGCCGTGAGATCTTACCGAAGTTCACAAATCAACCGCTGAAGTTTGAGCGCCCGACTCCCGCTTATCCAGAACCTCAGAGCCTTAAGGCAATGCTTCAAGCTGCCAGCAATCGCGCCATTTCTGAACTGGAATAAAAAATTCCTCAAACGCGATCGACCCCTGGGAATTGAACTTAAACATTGAGCTTCCCCCAACGACGCGAAGCCATCGCCATTACAATCCGCAGCACATCCCCAAAGAGCAGCGCAACCGCAGCCAATCGCTCTAGAGATGCTGCAACAGAGTGATGCGTAGAATCGTGATGCCTGATCGAGGTGTCATACAAAATCGCTACAGAGGCAAAAATCACCATTGCCCCTGAGAACATCCAGCCGAGCCAGCGATCGGGAGAGCCACCCCAGCAGCGCAAATGCTCCCAAAATCGCCAGCCAGGTAAATCGGCTTGAAGCAGTCAATCAACTGAGTGAGCGAGTGCGGCTGCAATCCCAGCTTCACCAACTGATGCAAAATTTCGCTGAGTGTAAACGCAGTTTCTATCTTAGTGGGGACGATGCAGAGATGGGAATAGGTAGGCTTTTAAGAGGATTGAGCGGCTTTTTTTCGTGATCGTCATGCGATCGTCACTTCATTTTCACACTCAAAAATTAGATTGGAATTCTTTTGATTTAGCTTGCATAAACTTTGCTTAAAACTATCAAAATCTTTCTTCCTTTAGATCCACGAAACCTAGTTGTAGAAATGCTTCTGCGGTTCTGGAACTTTCAAAAAAATGCACAGTCGAAGATGACTACAACTGATATTAGAAGGGGTACGGTTATCCCTCTGTGAAGCATCTTTTCATTGCCTTAGAGACCCGTCATGATAGAGAAGGATTGAAGCAATTTTTAGCCGAAGTTTTGGATATTTTCATCATGCCTTGCGCTCTACTCTCTCAAACTGAATATTTTCTAAAATTTGGCGGAAATTTCTGCGCTAGGCTCTTTACTTTAGTTAGAGTTCGTCCTATTATTAAATAAGTTAAAGTCGATGTGACTTCGACCTGTTCACCCCAAGACGTGAATTTGCTTCTCCGGTTTACAGCGCAGACCCTTCGATCGTCCTCACTTCACTGCTCTTCATTTCAGATTGATTTTTAGCATCGCTCTTTCAAAAATGGATTCAAAGCACTCTAGCTCCAGCATGAGCGCAATCCTAGCTTTACGAGCCGATGCTCCCAAAGTTTTCATTTCACGGAGTTGACTGCACATGGCTACCGCCAACACCAAATCTAAATCCGCTCCCAAAGCCGCCTACAGCGCTGATATGGTGCGTACCTATCTGCACGAAATTGGTCGCGTCCCCATGCTGACCCATGAGCAAGAGATTCTCTATGGCAAGCAAGTCCAGCAGATGATGACGCTGCAAGAAAAGAAAGAAAAGCTTGCGAAAAAGCTGGGTCACGAGCCAACACAGCAAGAGTTTTCTGATCACGTTCATCTCAGCGATTCTGAGTTGACAGGTATCCTTCAGCGGGGTCGTCGCGCCAAGCAGAAGATGATCGAAGCCAACTTGCGGTTGGTTGTGTCGATCGCGAAGAAATATCAAAAGCGCAACCTCGAATTCTTGGATCTGATTCAAGAAGGTTCGCTCGGCTTAGAGCGCGGCGTTGAGAAGTTTGACCCAACGCGCGGCTACAAGTTCTCGACCTATGCGTACTGGTGGATTCGTCAAGCGATCACTCGGGCGATCGCACAGCAGGCACGGACGATTCGCCTACCGATTCACATCACCGAAAAGCTCAATAAGATCAAGCGGGTGCAGCGCGAATTGGCGCAGTCGCTTGGGCGGAGTGCGACTGCGGCTGAGATTGCATCAGAATTAGAGCTTGAGCCAGAGCAGATTCGTGAGTTTCTGTTGATGTCTCGCCAGCCCGTTTCGCTTGATTTGCGCGTCGGCGACAATCAAGATACCGAGCTGCAAGAGTTACTTGAAGACGATGGGCCTTCGCCAG
>DATJEM010000374.1:0-8737 GCA_035496615.1 Leptolyngbya sp. | reverse complement strand
CACCAAACCGGGTTAGCGATCGACATTGAAGATCCGCGAGGCTGGGAACCGTTTCTAGTCCGCCACGGCTGGCAACCGTTGCCCGGAGATCCGCCCCATTTTGACTTTGTCGGCGGTGGAACAGACATTCGCAGTCAGGCAATTTTATCATTTCAGCAGCTTTGGAACAAAAATCATCCTGATCAGCAAATTACTGAAGATGGCATTTTTAGCGAAGGTGGAGAAACCGAAGATGCCCTAAACCGCTCTCCTGCAAGTGGGTTTGAGAAAGCGCCTTGGGAAAGTAAGCCCAGAGTGTTAAGACTGTGTATGCCTCGCATGGAAGGCTCCGATGTGCTCAAGTTCCAAGAAGCATTGCAGAAAGCTGGAATTACAATCTCCCCGGATGGTGAGTTTGGAGCTGCGACCGATAAAGCGGCAAAGGAATTTCAGCAAAAGAAAGGACTCGCCGCAGATGGCATCATTGGTGAGAAAACTCGTGCAATGATGGCGTGATTGCAGTCGCGGTTTCTGCGGAGTTGCGCTCTGCGCTAATCGCAGCGTGAATCATCTATTACGCTGATTGAATCGATTCAGGCACATCTGTTCAGATTCAATCAGCAACGCGGCTGTTAATAGCAAGGTTGATTATGAGTGAACAAGCGCTAAATTTGTATGCCCTGCTGATTGGCATTGATGGCTACAATCCCAATCCGATTTTCAAACATCTCAAAGGAGCCGTCCGCGATATTAATTTAGTAGCAGATTTCTTGCAAAAGAGCTTACACCTGAATCCAGATCATCTCTATAAATTAACCTCTCCAAATCCCGATTTTGGCATTGCTTCTAGCGATTTGCTTCCCACTTACAAGAACATTGTTAACACGTTTGATAAAGTGTGCGCGATCGCCCAACCCAACGATCAGATTTATATTCACTACTCTGGTCATGGGGCACAAGTTGCGACGATTTATCCAGAACTCAAAGGGCAAGGGCAATACGATGAAGCGATCGCGCCAATGGATTTGGGTATGGAAGGACGCTATCTCCGTGACGTGGAGTTAGCAACGCTGCTCAAGCGCATGACCGATAAAGGGTTAGTCGTGACCGTTGTGTTTGACTGCTGCAATTCTGGCGGCGCAACACGCGGAGATTGTGAAATTCGCGGGGCTGAATCACCGGATACGACGGTGCGATCTCACAACAGTCTCGTTAGCTCTCGCGACGACTTGATGCAAACTTGGCGCGCTCTTACCGATGGATCTCTGACTAATACTTTGCTGCCTCAATCTCGCGATTATGTGTTTCTCGCAGCGTGTCGTCCCTCTGAGTTCGCTTATGAGTATGCGGTGAATCGACAAGAGCGGCATGGCGCGCTGACCTATTGGATGATCGATACATTAAACAACACTCCAACCGGACTGACCTATCGATCGCTCTACAATCGCATCAACGCCAAGATCCAAAGCCAATTTTTGCAGCGACAAATTCCGATGCTGATGGGAGATAGCAACCGTCAAGTTTTCGGGCTGGATCAATTGCCGGGTCGTTATGCGGTGACGGTGCTGGATGTGGATGCGAACAATCAGGTACGCCTGAGTGCAGGCTTAGCCCAAGGTCTGAGCCGAGGCACACAGTTTGCAGTCTATGAATTAGGAACAACAGAGTTTAGCAATCAAAATCAAATTGCTTTAGTGGAAGTGTCGCTCGTGCGATCGTCGGATGCGTTCGCGCAGCTTGTGATGTCAGAAGACGGCGGAACAGAACAGCCGATTTCTAAGATTGAAGCAGGCGCACCCGCCATTCTAGTCTCTGCGCCTGTTGAGTTGGTGCGGAAGGTGCGACTGTTTGAGAAGACCGTAGGAACAGGTGAAGCAGAACTATCAGTAGAATTAGCGAGTCAGCAGCGATCGCACCTCGACGCAATCCGGCAGGCAATGCAGAAGAACGGTTGGGTTCAGGAGATAACAGCCGAAGACACGGGAGAAGCACATTATCAAGTGGCAGTTGGGCGCGATGAAACCTACGAAATTTGTGCAATGGGACACCCGATCGACAATCTTCGACCGTTGCTCAGCGTGGATGATGCTCAATCGGCTGAGGCAGTCGTGAAGCGGCTCGTCCATCTGGCAAAATACGAGACAGTCAAAGCACTAGATAATCCTCGCTCCAATTTGTTGAATTACCTAGAGGTGGAATTGCTGCAGCAGGACGGCTGGCAACCGGGAATGCGAATCGAAGCCGTGCCCTTTGATGATCCTAGCAACATTGCTGTTCAGGAGGGAGAATATGTGTTTTTACGAATTAAGAACACGTATCAGAAGCCGCTGAATGTAGCGATTCTAGATTTGGAACCGACGTGGGAAAGTTCGCTGATTCCAGTGATTGGCTTAGAGTCGTCGATGTATTCCTTTCAGCGCAATGAAGAGCAAATCATTCCATTGGGCTTACAGTTGCCACAAATTGCGGGATATGAACAGGCGACAGAAACTGTTAAGGTATTTGCAACGTTGGGATCGGCGGATTTTGAGTGGCTGACGCTGCCCTCGTTAGATGAAGTGATTGCACCACGAGCCGCCACACGTGGGATCAAGAGTGCGCTAGGAAATTTGCTCGAAGCGATCGGGGGTGATGCAGAGAGTCAGCCTGCAATGACACGGGCTGCCGTGCGAGTGTCTGATCCCAATCAAGAATGGGTGACAAAGCAGGTAACAGTGAGAGTAACGAGATAAATTTAACAACTGGAAATCGAGATATGTCTGCCAGCGATCGCAATTTTTCTAATTCAAAACCGACTGCCCGGCGGTTTCAGGTAGTTCTACCTAGTTCGTATGCGTCTTACAGCGATCGTTGGGCGATCGTCGTAGGAATCTCTAAATATAAGCACGACAGCTTGAATTTGAAGTATGCCGATCGGGACGCAGAATCGCTCTACAACCTACTGATTAGCCAAGCGGGTGGCGGGTTTGAGCAGGATCACATTGTTAAGCTGACTAACGAAGCCGCCACAACAACTAACATCACACGAGCATTGCGGAGCTTTCTGAAGAAACCAGCCCGTGAAGATTTGGTCATGATTTACTTTGCCTGTCATGGTGGACCAGATTTAGACCGACCTGACAATGTGTATCTCTTAACCCACGATACTGATCCGAACGACATTTCAGGAACCGCACTCCCCATGCGGGAAATCGATTTGTGCCTGCGGGAGAACTTGCTTGCTGAAAAGGCGATTTTGCTCGCTGATACCTGCCATAGTGCCGCGCTTGGTGGAACAATTGGGCGCAGAAGTATGGGTAATCAGACAAGATTGGTCAATCGGTATCTCCAGGAAGTCAGCGTTGCTAGAGGAGGAATTGCACTGCTAACCTCAGCAGAAGCCAATGAAGTCTCATTCGAGGATGCAAGATGGGATGGTCATGGTGTGTTCACTTACTACCTGCTTCAGGGAATGCAAGGCGCAGCAGATGTAAACCAGAATGGATTTGTGACCATTGGCGAATTGTTTGAATATGTTCGTGACAACGTGAAGCGAGCAACGGATCACAAACAGCATCCTTGTATTGGGACAAATCCCTTTGATCGAGAACTCCCGCTAGCCATTACCTTTCAATCAGCAACACCGCAATTGGTACATCAAGATACCCAAGGCGTTGTGCCTCACGATCGTTCTTCTCCTGCTCAAACGCATGATACTAAACCTGAGATTCAACCTCAATCTAATACTCAGGGGCAAGTCTCTCAAGCCCAATTAAGAACAAGAATTTTTTTAATTTCAGTTATTGTGATTGCGACATCAGGAACAGCGATCTTGTTCAGCAAATTCTCTCACAATCCTCAACCCAGTCAACTTCCATCAGCTACTGCTGCATCAACTTCCAAAACTGGAGTAGCTCTTGTTGTTGCTCCACCCTCTAACGTGAGAACGTCTCCAAATGGAAGCATTCTCTGTATCATTAATAGCAGCGCTAATAAAAAGATTTCGATTGATATATATGGGAAGGCAAATCCTGAGTGGTACTATACCGACTTCTGTGGCACTATCGGGATGATTCATCATACCCAAATCAAGTTTGAGCGCTGATTAGCCCAGGAATAGCTCCCCATAATACAAATAGTGACTAGCTTGATCTAGGTAGTATAAATGTAAAATCAAAAGTTGCGATCGCAGCCATCTCTCACCAAGGCGCGATCGCGCCTCAACTACAACGTCATCAACTGATTGGGAGTTAGTAAAACAAGCGGCAATTCCTCATCCTTTGATATTGCAGTCGAATCTTCAGCCGCACCTCTTAGAGGATATTTGACTTAATTACATCAATCAGAGCGTACCCTTCTCCTGATTAAATTAGGTTATAAACTGCTCATCAATAAAGGGCGTTGCTGCTCTCAAAAACTTCGTGACTGAAGCGGGCATTACCGTATCATGTAGAACGTTTTCATACTCAAATTCGATCGTCTAACTATTATCAAATGCGGCTTCAATTCCTGCACTTTTTCCACCGATCGCGGATAGCAACGTCTTTAAAAATGAAATGCCTAGATTGAACTCTAATTTACTGGTTCTCAAGCCACTAATGGTTCCCGCTTCAATGTTTTCAAACACTTTCGGCAAGACTGGAACCGGATCAACCACAAGGTCAGTGATGTGACCATAAATCATTGAAGTCGAAGCATTGGGTGCACGTGATAGAACAAGTAATGGGGTAATTCCTGCTTTTGGTAGCCGAATCGCGTTGTATCCCAGATCGTTTAAATGATTGATTGCTTGAGCTTTGCAAGGTGGCATTTTCTATCAATCCTGATGAGTAATATGGAAAAACTCTAGATCCAAAGCTAGCTGCTCTCTAAATATCAAAGAATTAATTAAAGATTAGAGATGCAAATTTAACTGAGCGCAAGTGCGATAAAGAAAGTTATCAAAAAAGTATTATTTATGAAGAAATTTACTAACTTTTGTGATTGCGATCGTAAAACAATTAGAAATAGAATATAAAGTTGAAAAACGCTGATTTGTAATCAAAAGCGTTTCGCAGCCCTTGAATTTGAGTTGACGCTGAAAGGTAAAAGAATGAAACGCTGGATACTTATATTTCTCATTCCACTAGCAATGCTTCAGCCTTCAGCGATAGCACAAACCAATGAAGGAGACAACAACCGTCCTGCCCAACTGCAACCCGCCCTCACGACACCTGCTGTTGCCCCACCGACGTTAACTTTGCTAAAGCGAACTGGGCAAATTCAGCTTCAATTAGTGAATTGTACGTGGGACTGCGCTCTAGCGGGTCTTCTGCTCCCACAAAGCGTTCTCAGTGACCACACCGAACTCTATTTCGATAATTCTGCCCTAACCCCTATTAACATTGTCAGTTCAGTCGTGATTGTTGAAGGCAAGCAGACCAATTATCAATTACCGAGTCAATCGCCTTCTGCGATCGCGCTGTCAGAAAACTCTAAAGTGCTGCCTGCAAACCAAATTAGCAGCCTAACTCTGACCTTCAATCGGTCTGAAATGCCTCCTGATCAGTACACTGGAGCTATCTACCTTACATTAGCCGATCAGCGAAACCGCCTCACCTTACCAATTGAACTGAGCGTGAGGAGTAGTCCGATGGTGCCATTGCTTGTTTTGCTGTTCGGTATTGTTCTCGGTCGGCTGATCAAATATATGGAAAAGCGGGGTGAACCTCAAGCAGTAGCCCTTCAGGAGGTGAATCGCCTCGAAGCAGATGTTGCACTGGCGAATCCTGAAGATCAAAAAATATTGATAGAAATGATTGCTAAAACACGAAAACTAGTGTTTCGAGAACAGCTTGACCCTGCTACAACTAGCGTTACAGCGATCAGAAACCGTCTGGAAGTTTTGACTAAACTACGATTAATTGAAACGGGTTTAGAAGCACGAGTTGAACCTTTGCCAGAGGATGTTGTTGAAGACGCGATCGCCGTCATTCATCAAGCGCGATCGCGAATTGCCCAAGAAGACGACGGTAAAGCAAAGGAATTGCTTGATCAGGTAAGCGAATTGCTCGATACCGTTGGTGTTCGTGGCGGCGAAGAGTCAGAGATGAGTGAAACCGTCAGAGCCGCTTCAGCAAATTTAGAGCAGAACCTCAAAAATCCACCCGTTTTGATCAAAGAGCCGAGCCAATGGGAGCATTTTCGGCGGTTCTTGATCATTCTGTCTGGTGTATCAGATCAAATTCGGGCGGAAGCCACCTATTGGGTTGTGCGCCCTGTGCTTTCGCTCATTTTGCTGGCAGGTTTATCGCTTGTTGGTCTCAATACGCTTTATATACAAAATGGAGCCACATTTGGAGCAAGACCCTTCCCCGATTATCTAGGGTTACTTCTCTGGGGTTTAAGTGCAGATGTGGCTAGTCGAAGCTTGAGTAGCTTGCAGGGTCAGAAAGAATAGTTGCGATCGCGCCCGGCACACAGATGCTAGCTATTGCTTGTGGAACAGGTCAGATTGCAATTTCAGCAGCACGCGCTGGAGTTCATGTAACCAGAATCGATATTGCTACAAATTCAATCGAGCAGACCTGCGATCGCGCTCAGACTGAAGGGCTAGCCGTGCAGTTCGATCAAGGAGATGCCGAACAGATCCCTTATCGGGATGCTAGCGACTCAATTAGAAACGGTAAAACGCCGCGATCGAATGATTTATCTCTTCTCACCCGCAGAAGCGGTAGAGTTCTTCTGCGTTGACTATAACTCGGCAAATGATGGCTTGACTCATGTTGAGGCTGAATATTTAGAAGTCATTGCACTCCGGTAGAGATTGTTGACGCATAGAGCCTGCATTGAAGTAAAGGCAATTTGAGCTTCAACGATCGCAATCATGATGGTTCTCCCTATCGGAAATTGGATCGTAGGGCACTGTCTCTTCCTGTTCATCTGGGTTGTTGCGAGCCGTGATGATATAAACAGGTTCTGTAGTGCTGAGATTGCGGGGTTGATGGGGAACACCGGGCGGCGTAAACACAAAATCGCCCGATCCGCAGACTTGGCAATGCTTCAAGCCTCTGCCATAGTAGACCTCAACCTGTCCCTTGAGTAAATACAGAACCGTTTCATGCGCTGGATGAAGGTGGGGTTTAGCAATGGCTCCAGGTGGCAAAATCACGAGTTCCATTGCAATTCCTTTTGTCCCGGCTGTCGTTGCGGAGAGACCGACAAAATTGGGTAGCGGTTGGTCAGTCAGCGTTTGTGGATCAGAATGTACAACAATTAGCTCAGCTTGCTTTGGATTTAAGGATTGAGTCATGATCAATACTCCTTTATTGGTATCGACAGCAATTAGTGTTCTCGCCAGAGTTCAATATTTTGTTCCAACGAGAACAGGTTGAAAAAACTGATCGTCGAGCCGAGTGACTGAATGATAGCCAACCCGTTCCATTAACATCATCAGATGATGAGGAGCGATCGCATAGTAACGAGATCGCATGACTGTTGTAACAGCCCGATCGCGCAGTTGATCATCCTCAACAAAGTACATCGACAAATCATAAACCTCTCCCACAAAATCCCAGACTTGAAAAACCAAGTAGCGCTTGCCTGAGCCAGTGCGAATGCCGTAAGGCTTCACAATCCCTGTTCCGCGCGGTTCTTTGTCGTAATCCCGAATCGTGAGTAAGCACCCCCCATTCGGACGGGTACAGGCATACAGTTGCTCAAGGGCTGTGAGAATTTCTGCATCGTTGAGCAAGTGAGGAATCGAGTTATCGCATGAAATTACCACATCAAACTCAGCTTGATGATGACGATGTCCGGCTCGCATATCGCAAACCGAGAAATCGATGTCTAAATTACGGGTTTGAGCTTCCCGTTGAGCGCGCTCAATGGACTGCCGAGACAGATCAGATGCCGTCACCTGATACCCTTGAGCCACCAAGCCTAGTGCCTGCGTCCCAACGCCACAGGAGACATCTAAAATCGTTTGGATCTGATTGCCCCACTGCGATCGCACAATAGCAGAAAGTTGCGCGGATTGCTGCGCGATCGCGGCATCCCAATCGCTATAGAGGATGTGATAGAACGGCGCGAGTTGATCGTAAAAATCCATACTGCAATTTAGGGAAGTTGAACTAACCGTCTGTAACCGTCTGTAGTCAATTTCGGTCAGGGTAAACGGGAGTTGTTTTTCAATCAGGGCTAAGCGCGATCGGCGTTCATGACACAGCATCGCGCCATAAAGTCCAATTTTAGTCATCTTTCACCTCTGACATTGGGCTATCCGCTAGAAACCACTGGCAAATTGCCATCGACCCTGATCCCCTTTGCAACCAATCCAGGATCACGCGAGAATTGAGATGTTGCTGCTTCAGAGTCGATTTCAGAGGAGTTGAGCATAAAGTCTGCATGGTTGAGCGCCTAACGTGCTTTAAAGTTGTGTAATCTGTTCGACAGACTTTTTTTCACGACATCTCTGCTAAATTTATGCAGAACCTCGCAGTTGTCATGCCTCTTCATCGCTGACTGGAACAGCAATATCGAAATGCAGCACATCTTCACGTGCCCCAAGCTTCGTGTAGAGTGCGATCGCAGGATCATCTCCGAGGTCTGCCTGCACGAAAATAACATAAGCGGCTCGCGCTACAGCGATCTTCTTTAATTCCTGAATTAATGCGGTGGCAATTCCTTCCCGTCGATGCGCTGCTGCAACCGCCAGATCGTAGATATAAATTTCACTCCGCTCCTGCTCAAACTTCTGGAGTTCGTAAGCGGTGAGACCTCCGACGACTGCTCCATTTTT
>DATJEM010000373.1:0-3739 GCA_035496615.1 Leptolyngbya sp. | reverse complement strand
TGGGTTTAAGGCTGTGAGTTGGATGATCGAAAGGGGAATTCTCGACCGTCGATCGCGCTTTAACGGCTAAAATTCGGTTTTACCACCTCCGGGAAGCTGTCAAAGTTCCGCCGTACCCAATCCATCCCAACTTCATTATTTATCTTGATGCGGTGTGGCACATTTGAATAAAGCTTACCTAAAATGTCTGCATCTTGATCAACCACAGTTTCTACTAATTGCAAAACATTCTTTTTCAATAGCCGAAACGCAGGATTCGCAAATTTGGCAAATACTACAACATAAGTTCGAGTGTGAGTTTCTGATTCAGGTACAAAGATGTGACATTGTTTGATGCTTCCAATCGGCATCTCACCATGAAACACTACGATCGCAGGGAAATAGTTCTCCAAATGTGCTTCGATCACCTTCGGCATTGCTAAAAGTGCAGGGTTTTTCAGAATGTCTTGCAGTTTAGGCTTTGCTCTTGGCATATCGTAGTAAGCATGAGAATGCAATCCTTGATCAATGAACTGCTTAAAATCTACAGATTCAATCTCAAATAAGGGGCGATGTGTACCGTTTTGATGATTGTAATCGTGCATATTCAGCAACATTGTTAGCAGGTCAGTCTTGATACTTCGATGCCCTGCAACACCAGCCAACTCATACTCAGATGCAAACTCATTCAAAACAGTTGGAATCGGAATCTTCGGCTCTGATCCACCGTAAGACCAAATAAAATCACCTTGAATGATCAGTTCTAAAGGCTTCAACAATGATTTTGTCATTTTGTTAGAACCAGGAAGCATAGTTGATCCCGTTCGATCGAATTCCAACGCATGAAACGGACAAGCGATCGCGCTACTCCCATCTGATTTTGCGACACACCAACCCTCAGACAGCATTGCTCCCATATGTGGACAAGCATTTGGCAAAGCCTGAACTTCGCCCTTTGCGTCCTGCCACATAACATAATCTTGACCATACAGCGAAACCTTGATGGCATGGTTTGGCTTCAGCATCGATCGATGCGCCAACAGCCAGGGCGAGCCTTGTAATAAGTTCATGCTTCTATTTAACTAACTTTTTAATTAGTTTAAGAAGTTTCTTCCTCTGTGTCAACTAGACGATCGCTGTATGATAGAACTATTGAACAAATGCAACTGATGGCGCAAACATCCCGCGCAGCGAAGCGATCTCAACCTGCAAAACGACAAATCCGAGATGCAGAAGTCACCCAAAAGCAAATTCTTGATGCCGCAGAAATTGAATTTTCGCGACATGGACTGAAGGGAGCGCGAATTAGTGATATTGCAAAGCAAGCTGAAATTACGACTGCAATGATTCACTACTATTTCGACAACAAAGAAGGACTCTACAAAGCGGTTTTACAACGTCCGATCGATGAAGTTCAACATCTAATTGATCACTTAGAACTCGATCATCTTTCCCCTGAAGATGCGATCGTCTTTGTTATCCGCATGGCAATTACAAACGAATTTCACAATCCCTATCGTCAAATGCTGTGGTTTCAAGAAGCCAGTCAAAATCAAGGCTTGTATTTTAAGCAAGGCAACTGGTCAGGTCTGTTTGCTCGAATCACGAAAGTCTTAGAGCGAGGAATGGAATCAGGGTATTTTCGAGCGCTTGATCCAATGCTGACGCTAACGCACATTCTCGGCGTTTGTATTTTCTATTTCTCAGTGCAAGACAATTGGAAACATCTGATGCCAGAAATTGATCGCTTGAGTGCTGAAAATGTCGAGAAGCATACGGAAAGCGCGATCGCATTCATCCTCGCTGCAATTAGAAAATGAATCTGATTGCCGTAAACAGGTGGTAAGTGCGATCGCGCGCGCAAATCCCGCCATCGGCTTTTTATTTCAGCTTTCGCAGCGTTTGAAATGCGGTTCGCCTCAGCGATTTTGGCAGTAGGGAAAGCGCTAGTCCGATGTAGGCTTTTGGGATTGATGTCGATTTGCCCGATCGCACAAGCTGCCGCCCGCTTTCCGTTTCACCGATTTCAATCAGCCGCAGTCCGAGCAACAATTGGGTTTCCGCTAACCGCGATCGACGAATCTTTTCTAGCTCGCCCGAAAATTGAAAATTCTCCAAATAACTCAGCTTGTCTTTGAGGTAGGGAATGGCACGATCGAGTCCTTGTTGTTCTGGATGCAAACGGTATTCCATTAAACGTTGCGGAAAGTAGTATCCTTTTTTCCCTTTTATTACCAATCGAACAAACAAATCATTGTCTTCGCAATTCTGAATGTTAGGACGCATATAATCTACATCCTGCAACGCCTGAATTCTAAAAAGTGTTGCGCCGACTTGAAAACTCTGATCGACAAATACGGTTTCTAGCAATGCAGGCGGAATGCCTTCGGTGAGTTTTGTTCTGCGCCATTTTTGTGAATTTTGCTCAGTCTGTTCAACGTCTCGCTGACTGTTGGAATGAATGATCCAATGATCTGTGCTGACAAAATCGATCGCGGCATCTCGATCGAGAATTTCGCTAGTTTTTTCTAAAAATTCTGGAGTCAAGCGATCGTCGTCGTCGAATTTAATAAAATATTGCCCAGCAGCAACCTCAAAGCCCGATCGCATATTGTTGCTTTTTCCGACATTGTGCGGATGCCGAATGTATCGAACTCGCGGGTCAGTGTAGCGCTGCATCACTTCGGGAGTTGCATCTTGAGAACCATCATCACAGATGATCAATTCCCAATCGGCGATCGTTTGAGCAAATACACTGTCGATCGCGTCGGTCAAAAAGTGAGCGCGATTATACGTAGGAATGCAGACGCTAATTTTGGGCATACCGAGGGCAGGTTTAGTTTCCCTCAATATCGACACGATCGCCCCATGAATATCCTCATGTTGTCTACAACGTTCCCCTATCCCCCAACCAAAGGCGGAACTCAAGTTCGGACATTTCATTTGCTGAAGTATCTTAGTCAGGCGCATAATGTCACCGTTTTGACTCAGCGAAGTGAAGATGTGAGTGATGCTGAGATCAAAGCGCTGCGGGAATGTGTGGGCGAATTGGTGGTCTTTGAGAAAGCGACGCAGACTTCAAATAAATTTCAGCGATTTGCCGACTTTTTGATTAAGGGAACGCCGCCGAGTGTGCGATCGAACTATTCCCCCAAAATGCAGGCTTGGATTGATCAACACATCGATCAGTTTGATGCAATCACTTGCGAACATAGCGTGAATGAGATTTATGTGCGTCCCGAATTTCAACAGCAGAAAATCGTGAATGTGCATAGTTCGGTGTATGGAACCTGCAAGAATTTATTACAGACGGGAACTTCTGAAAATCCATTGCGCGATCGCATGAATTTACCGTTACTCCAACGCTATGAGAAACGCTTCTGTCGCAAATTTTCTACTATTGTCGTGACCACAGACGACGATCGAACTCAACTGCAAAACTTTAATCCAAACGCCGACATTAGCGTCATTCCGAACGGGGTTGATTTCGCTGCATTTCCCTACCGTACGGCTGATCCAGGAGGTCATCATCTCATTTTTATCGGTGCAATGGATAACCTAGCGAACATAGATGCCGCGAAGTTTTTGAGCTTAGAAATTTTGCCCGCAATTCAAACCATTTACCCGGATACAACCGTGTCGATCGTGGGCGCACGTCCGACCGCAGAGATTTTGCAGCTTGGCACGATCGAAAACATCACCGTCACCGGAAAAGTGGATTCGATCGCAGATTATCTACATCAATCAACCGTTTGTGTGA
>DATJEM010000372.1:0-3177 GCA_035496615.1 Leptolyngbya sp. | reverse complement strand
ATGATGCTAGAAAAGTTAAGTGTGTAAAAACAAAGCGTTCAGCCAGAAACTTAGATCAGAACGTCCCGGCGTTGGGCATGAGAATCATCTCTTCCACAACGGCGCGATCGCTCATGGTTGCAGCCTGTAAAATCGCGTCTGCCACAATGTCCGGAGTTAACATCGCGCTGCGATCGAAGTCTGCCTGCACCGTCTCGGTATCCCAAAGGGGAGTGTTCACCGACCCCGGTGAGAGGGTAACAACTCGAATGCCATGCGCCCGTTCCTCAGCCGCAAGGGTTTTCGAGAGTGCCAATATTCCAAACTTGCTGACGCAGTAAGCGCCCCAGTCGGGAAAGGTTTGATGTGCCGCGATCGAAGCGATGTTAACGATCGTGCCGCGTTTTTGTGATCGCATCCCCGGCAAAACGGCTTGGATGCACTGAAACACACTGGTCAAATTGAGATTAATCACCTGCTGCCAATCGCTTAGCGGCATTTCGCTTAATCCTCCGGTGTATGCCATGCCGGCGGTGTTGATCAAAATATCGATCGCGCCCGTGTGAGAAACTAAGGTTTCAATCTGCGATCGCACCGTCTCAACCTCAGCTAAATCCATCGCGTAGGTTTGAGCGTCAACACCGAGCGATCGAGCGGCTTGCGCGACTGCATCTAATTTGGTTTGGGAACGACTAACTAGAACCAAATCAATCCCTGCTTTCGCGAAAGCGAGGGCGGTTGCCTGTCCAATTCCACTGCTTGCCCCAGTGATCAGGGCGCGTCGATCGGGAGAGGAAGTCATGAATCCTCGAAATTAACAATTTGCTAAACGTCAAAGTCTGAATGGTAATCGCTTACCTTTGTAGAATGATTTGTTCAAATGCAAAGCTGCGATCGAACTTGAAGCAAAACCTGATTCAAGAAAATGAGAAAATCATTCACAAATCGTTACTTAATTATATCGTGACGCGATACAATTTCGGGGATTTTGCCGCTTCGTGCCATTGATTTAAACGAATTCTCAGATCTAGGTCGGTAATCCGGCTTCCGTAAACACGCCAATATTGCGGAATTTTTGATAGCGTAGCTCTCGCCGCTGCTGCGGTGTCAACTGATCGAGCGCCGCTAGGTTTCTAAGAATTGCTGATTTCAAGGTTTCCGCTGCCTCTAAAGGATGGCTGTGCGCTCCCCCGATCGGTTCCGTCAGCACTTCGTCGGCAATTCCCAATTCTTTCAGATCCGGGGCTGTAATCTTCAATGCCTCCGCTGCTTGAGCCGCTTTCGTGGCATCCCGCCATAAAATTGTGGCGCAAGTTTCTGGCGGTGCGACGCTATAAACGGCGTGTTCAAACATCAGCAATCGTTCACCGACCCCGATCGCTAAGGCTCCCCCCGATCCGCCTTCTCCAATCACGCTGCAAATAATCGGCACTTCAAACCGAAACATTTCGCGCAGGTTGTAAGCGATCGCTTCTCCCTGCCCAAATTGTTCGGCTTCCAATCCCGCCCATGCCGCAGGCGTATCAATAAAGGTCAAAATCGGCATTCCAAACCGATCGGCGTGTTCCATCAGTCGAATCGCTTTGCGATAACCACTAGGCGATGCTTGCCCAAAATTTCGCTGAATGTTGTCCTTTGTGTTTCGTCCCTTCTGCTGACCTAGCATCACGACCGGACGACCCTCGATGCGCCCGACTCCGCCCACGACTGCCGGATCATCGTGTCCGCCGCGATCGCCATGTAACTCCATCCATTCGTCGCTAATTGCCTGAATATAATCGAGCGTACTCGGACGGCGGGGATGACGTGCCACTTGCAGGCGCTGCCCTGGAGTCAAGCCGCTAAAAATTTCTTTGCGAAGCTCGATCGCGCGTTCTTCTAGTAGCGCAATTTGGTCTGACAAATCAACTTCGTTTTCCTCTGCCAACTCGCGAACCTGGGTGATTCGGGCTTCGAGTTCAGCCAACGGTTTTTCAAAATCGAGCAAAATCGGGCGACGATCGACGGAATTCGGCATGAAGCATCACTCCTAACGCTGAGGAGACGTGATTTTTTCATTAGTCTTCTACCTTAGCGGATTGGTGTCAACAACAGCTAACAAGATTTGAAGATGGCTGAATCACTCTGAAAACTACGGAATGATTTTGACTTCGGCGTTGAAAGGTTTGGCACCTCGATCAGCAAACCAACCTACATTTTCCTGCACCAGTGTCAAGCTTAGCTGATATTGACCCGGTGCTGGAGGCTCCACGATCGCATTCAGCGCAATGGTTTCTCCTGGAACAATGCTCGCCGGAATTGGGGTACGCTGCCCGTTGTCTACCACGATCGTTCCGTCTAGTTTCAGCCATCGGTAAGAAAGGTTGATCGGAGCTTCTTCGGTTTGGAACCAAGTATAACGGCTAGTATTTTGGACAAATAGCGGAACTTTCATTATCTGATGCGACCGCATCAGGCGCGGAACTTTTGCTTCGATCGATTGGGAAAATTCTTTCAGCGGAACGTTGGGTGGCAACGGAATCACAAAGGTTGTGAAGTGTTCGGATTGATACCGGAGATCTGCATTGATCGATTTCAGAGGAATATTTGGAGGAAGCTGATTCGATCGGTTTGACTGAACCCAGCACAACCGCCCTTGTACCTTTCCATCTAGCCATTGCAGAACTGCCGGAAAGTTTGCGCTTCTTTCGATCGTCGACGGAATTCCCGCAGGCGTTGAACCCGAATAGCCATTCACGACAGGTACTCCTGCGTTTAATCCTGCCCACATGATCGGTAGTTGTTGCAGATAAAAGGCGGTGAGAGGCGAAGCCGTCACTGCGTAAGCAACATCACATTTCGCCTCGATCGCGGCTTGGAGTTCTGATTCGAGCTTCAGAACGGGCGCTTTTTCATAAGACATTGGGTGAAAGATAATTTGCTCTGGCAGGGTAATGAGCAGCAGCGTTAGTGCGATCGCAGAACGAAGCGTTGGATTAGCAACCTTGCTTCTAAGCATTCCATCAACACACAACAGGCTGGCAACTAAGACATACACCTCAACGATCAAGACAACTCGCCCAACTGCGCGGATCGCAGTTGCCCCCGGAATGAGAGCATAGATCATCCTCCAAAGCGAAAAGCCAAAGATCTCTAGCGACAGCACAAATAGAATCAGCGCTGTTATCAAACTCGCTTTGATCAGAATGGTTCGCTCTG
>DATJEM010000371.1:0-7552 GCA_035496615.1 Leptolyngbya sp. | reverse complement strand
GCTAAAAAAGACGTGAACGTTTTCGGGCTGCTCAAACTGATCGAGTTCCTGCGCGATCAGATCCGCCATGGCTTGCAGATAGCCGGGTCGATCGAACCAAGTCGGAATCACGGTGTAATCAATTTTTTGTAAAACTGGATCTTTTTGCCAAAGCTGCTCTAGGAGCCGAAAGCTTGATCCACTGGTGCTGATCGAAAATTGCGGATACAGCGGCAAAATCACGAGGCGTTCGATTTGATCGCGCTTAATTCGAGAGATTGCTTCTTCGGTAAACGGATGCCAGTAGCGCATTCCGATATAAATACTGACTTCTTGACCGCGTTGGCGCAGGTCTTCTTGGAGGGCTTGCGCTTGCTCTTCAGTGATCCGACGCAGGGGAGAACCGCCGCCGATTTGGAGATAATTTTCTTGCGATCGTTTAGCGCGAAGCGTCGAAATCAGCCATGCCAGCGGGCGCTGAAGCGAGGGAAACGGAATCCGAATAATTTCCGGATCGGCGAACAAGTTGTAGAGAAAGGGACGCACATCCTCGATCTTGTCCGGTCCCCCCAGATTCAGTAGTAAAACTCCTACGCGACCCATAGCAATGTTATATCCCTTAATTTTTCTCAGCTTTGTTGCTGATTTTAACAATAAAATCCCTGCTAAGTTGAAGTAAGTTTAAGAGATTTATGAGAAAAATTCGCACGATCGCGGCTGTTAGTTTGATTAGGATACGGACTGTCAGCAGTTCTTGTCATTTCTACGGAATCAGAACTCGTAGCGAATTCGTGCCTGAACAAAGTGATCACTGAGGTCGCGCTTGCCAAGAATTGTTTCGTATCCGACTCCGATCGACAAGTTGTTGGCGAATTGGGTCTGTAGCCCTGCGCTCAAACGGACAAAATCGCGATCGGGACTGCCTGTAATTGTTCGGTTGGGGATTCCGGGCTGGGTTGCGAGTTCAGTGGTAATCGTGCGACTGTCGTTGGCGAATTCATGCTCGTAATTTGCCGCGATGTAAGGCGTTACGGTGGCAGAGGGAGTGCGAAAATCATAAGCAAGCTGCGCGCCGACATTGAGAATGACCGAATCTGCTGCTTGGTCGCTGACATTCAAGTTGAGAATGCTGCCGTTGCGCTCGGAATAGCCATCGATCGTCACTTTGCTGTACCGCACTCCGAGCATGGGGCCGATCGATAGCTGATTTTGACCAAAGTTGTATCCGGTATTGAGGCGAACGGAGAACTGATTGCCACGGGTGCTGGCGGTGGCGGAGCGAAATCCGGTGACTTTGATGTTGCGCTCGATCTCAAAATCATTCCATCCATAGTTGACGAGTGCATCTGCGTAGAATTTTTCGCGGCTGTAGCCACCATAGGCTGAAAATGAATAGCTATCGATCGAGATGTTGCCGCGATCGTTGTTTAAATCACTGTTGCTGTTTGCATAGTTAAACGCCAAACCTAATGCGAGATCCGGGGTCACGCGGTAATCGGCTCCAACGGTTACGCCTTTGGTATCGAAATCGAAACCCGAACTGCGATTGTTGGCATCTTGATTACCAAAATTAACATCTCCATTCACAAATACGCCCAGCTTTTGATTCGGGTTCTGCACGGGATTTCGCAGCGTCAGCAATCGACCGTAAAGATCTCGAATGGGGCGTTGAGCCACTCCTAACGCAATCTCGGCTTGAGGCACAATTGTCTGAGGAGCCGTCAAAATGTCTAGCGCATATTCGGAGATAATGCGGTGTCCCGCAGCCGTGGGATGGAGAGCATCCCAAAATAAGAACTGATCGCAATTTGCACCGGTGCCAAGACAAGCTTGCGTCACATTGGCAAAGCCGAATCGTGCTGGATCTTTAATCGTTTCGTTGAGCAGTGCGGCAACATCGATCGGAATAATATTTACATTCGGTTGACTTTGTGCCAATGCTTGTAACGTTGCGCTCAAGCCCTGATTGTGTGCGGCTGAGAGTTGGGTCAGTCCAGCACTTTGAACTGGATTTGTTAGCACACCGGGAGTTTTGCCCAAATCTGGCAGGTTGACGACGATTAATTTTTCTGCGCCCGCTGCGGTTAGTCGTTGCAAAAGGGTTGAAATGTTGCCGACTGGAACAGCAGGATTGGTCACACCGCCGCCTAAATAATCATTTGCACCTGCCCAGACGACAAAAGCACGATCGGGACTCAAACGCGGCGAACCTTGCAAAAACCCATTGACTTGAGTTGCGACTCCTGGCAAAAAGGGACTCACAGTATTATCAGTTCCGCTGGTGGCTCCACCAAAGGCAAAATCTGCGGTTGTGGTTGTAAGATTCAAATCTGCGGCGAGGTTCTCAATCCAAACCCGACCATTACTAAATCGACCATTAAAGTAAGGCGGACTCGGTGGAACTAGACCATTTGTGGCGCGAAACGCATTGCCGTTGTCTGATAGGCTATCTCCGAAAACGGTAAATCCTTCGATCGCTTGAGCCGAAGCTTTAATCGGGAGTAAACAGGCTGCGATCGCTAGTGAAATTGCGAAATAGTTAATTTTCATCGCCTCTATCCTTCACACATGCCTAAGTTTAAAACGGATGACGTGAGAGGAGCAAGCCCTTCGAGGGTGTGAATGCTTCAGGCGCTGAATAGACGATCGCTAACTTGCCTCCGTTTCTTCAGCCAGTTTTTGTCCCAATTTTGGCTCTGTTCCTTCGATTAGGCGTTGAATGTTCGATCGATGCCGCCAAATCACGTAAGCGCCACCCAAAATCGCAAACAACACATACGGTAACGGTTGAGCAAATAGAATCATGAAGGCAATGACTGAGGCTGCCCCAAAAATCGAGCTAATCGAAACAATTCGAGTGATCGCCAAACTCAAGGCAAATACGCCCAGCGTCGAGAGTCCCACCCTCCAATCCAGTGCAAATAGAATGCCTAAGCTCGTCGCAACAGATTTTCCACCTGTGAAGCCGAGCCAGATCGATTTGCTGTGTCCCAGTAGCGCCGCCAGTCCCGATAGTGTCACCATCACGGGCTGCCACAGGCTGAAATCTAGACCGACGATTTTGGAGAAATAAAGCCAACCGGGAAGATAGGTAAAGGCAGAATCAACGGCTGCGATCGCCAATGCCCCTTTACCGATGTCGATCAAAAGAACAACGATCGCCGGAACTTTGCCAACGGTGCGTAATACATTGGTCGCCCCGGTTGATCCCGATCCTTCCGCCCGAATATCAATTCCTTTGAGCAATCGACCTGCGAGATACCCGGTGGGAATCGAACCCAGCAGGTAAGCGACAATCAGGAGCAGCGCATTGTTGATCAACCAGGGCAGCATAAGGATTTAATACCGTGAGGATTGAATTTAATACAGTGGAGGTTGCTGGATCATCTGTTGAGGACTCGGTGCAAACGCCAGTAAAAGCGGAAATTGCAGCAGCGCCAAATGGATCACTTCCTCTGTTTCATCTACCACGAGCAGCGGCAAAAATCCATCTTTGTCTAACCGTTCGGCTTTGAGCGCAAGTTGCTCTGGAGCTTCAAATAAACTAATTGCTCGATCGCTGCCAAAGTCGCTCCGCGTCACGCCCAAGCAATCCTGCAAGCCCCGTCGCCATTCGCCCAAGCGCTCTGGAGAATTGGCTAAAACGAGGACTCGCAGGCGATCGCGATACAGATTGTACAAAATAGAAGTGGATGCCGACGCAACCAAAATATTTTGCAACCGCGATCCCATTGTCCGTACTGCGCCGCGTCCTCCTTGTTTGAAAAACCAGTTAGAAACCCGCTCCGCATGAACAGGTTCAAACGTGCGCCGCAGTTTCCAAACGGGACCATAATAATCGGGCTGATTGCGAAACTGATCGATCACACTGCGAATCTTCCGCGCTTCTTCCTGAAAGGCTGATTCGGCAAAATTTGGACTAACGGCTTCTGGTTCTGTCGCTGTTTGAATCGGGACAGGCTGAGGTTCGGGCTGAACGGTGGGTAATTCGAGTTGTTCTGCGGCGATCGCCAAATCTTGCAGACTGCCCACTAAGTAATCTTTGAAGCTCTGCACTCGGATCGCAATTTCCTGAGACGATCCGGCAAAGCTGGATTTCATTTCGTTGCGGATGCGTTCTTGGCGGCGTTCAAGCTGTTCGATCGACACTTGCAGCGTTTGCCTGCGCTGTTCTAAATCGGATAAATTCTGCTGCACCACTCGCCCGATCGCAGTTTGCGTCTGTGAAACCTGTGCCTGCAACTCATCGCGAATCATAGCCAAAGACTCAATTTCTCGCTGAAGGGTTTGTGCTTGCTCGGTTAGATCCGCAATACGATCGGGCAGCTTCAACTCTGGCAGCACTGCACCAGTATCAGGCGTTTGATCGGGAATGGGCAACTCATCAGAATTCATACAACACGCTCAATAACTAATTCGCTCTGAACTAACTCGCTTTCGGGAAGCGTTGCTCAAGACACATCCGTAACATTTTAGGATCAAAAATGATCGGTAGAAAATGAATACTGTTCACCTCTCTAAAGTAGAAAAGGATGGGGACAGGCGACCAAAAGATTTCCCAGTTTTGCCAGTCTCGATACGGAAAGCGCCGAATCAGGGTTTCGCCTCGATAGATATCCAGATCCGTAGGCGTAAATCGCAGCCGCAACGTAACGGCTTGAATCAGCAGAAACGTCCCAAATAGCCCGATCGCGCCTGCAATCCAGATTTGGATCAGCAGCAAGGGGAGCGCGGCGGCAATCAGCACGATCGCAATCGTATAGCTCGGAGCGAGTTCTATTGTTCGATCGGATGCTCCAATAAGATCAGCATTCGTCATGGAAATTCCTCAGCTTGGGGGACAGTTCCTATTTTAGACTGCGGCGATTGTTTGAGAGTCGCGGTACGATCGCACCTAGAGCCGATTTTACTTTAAGGAGGACTGAATCCATGTTTTTGACTGAACTTTCACCGCTCGTTCAAGAGCTAACCCAACAACCTGCTGCTTTTCTCGGTGGTCTATTTACAGGTTTATTGCGCCTTAGCCTGTCAGAAGACCCGGTGAAAAGCTGGCTGGCTCAGCAAACGGGAACGACTGCATATGTCGATCCGATGCACAACGGCAATGGCAATACACCCAAATCGATTTCGATCGACTGAGTTGCGGCTCGAATTCACTCGAATTCAATGGGATAACAATCTAGAAAGTCTTTGGGATAGGTTTACAGCCAGATGCCTATCTCAAAGACTGATTTTTTGGTGCTTGTCTATGAGCCGATTTCATTCGATTTTCACTATTCTGCACTAGGTTGATGGAAGCGACGTTTGTGCAAGCTTAGATGTTTGCAAGCTTAGATGTTTGCAAGCTAAAGTGATTTGCTAATTCTGAGATTTGCATAGTTCGTTGAACACTGACTTAAGGATTGCTTAATATCGTGAGATCAGCTTTTAGGTCATGATGGGATACTGCAAATCCTATTCATTGCCCGATGAGATCGTTGCTCTTTAGAGAAGAGAGCATTAGAGAGCATTGCTCTTTCAGGGCGATCTGTCCAATGATAGATTTGTTGGCTCGTTTTACAACTCATAGTGATCGTACTTTGATGGCAACAGCGCTATGGTAACGCTTCTAGAATCTATCCTTTTGGCAATCTATATTGCAGTGCTGCTAGTTGTTAGTCATTGGATTGGGCAGCAAGCGTATTCTTGGCTACCTCCCCAGGCAACCGCAGAAGCACGGCACATTGATGACTTGTTTAGTCTCCTGACCTCGATCGGAACCTTTATCCTCTTCGGATTAGGGGGGATCATCCTTTACTCGATTTTGTTTTATCGCGCTCCGAAAGGTGATTTTAGTGAAGGGCATCCGGCTCGTAGTAATACGACGATCGAACTAGTCTGGCTGATTGCTCCAACTATCGTGGTGCTGTGGCTAGTAGGTCAAAATTTTAATATCTATCAGCAATTGAACATTGCGGGACTTCAGCAAGTGGTTCATTTACACCATCCTTTAGAGGCTGAACCTGTCTATGCCGCTTCGGCTCCAGCCCCCCTTAAGCCTGCTGATGAAACGATTCAGGTCGATGCGAAACAATGGGTTTGGACGTTTCGCTATCCCAACAACAAGATTAGTCATGAATTACACCTGCCTGTGAATGAGAGTACGCGGCTTGATCTTCATGCCAAAGATGTGATCCACGGGTTTTACGTGCCTGCTTTTCGCCTCAAACAAGATATTATTCCTCAGCGCAACATTGCATTAGTGGTTACACCGATTCGTTCAGGTAAATATCGCCTTCAAGACTCACAATTTAGCGGCACTGACTTTGCATTCATGCAGGCTGATGTGTATGTTGAATCGCGGCAGGATTATCAACAATGGCTCCTTGCCGAACAGTCTGAAACAGAACCGATCGCGCCTGAGCGACAAGCTTCAAAACCTTTCTTTAACAGTGGTTGGGCTGGCAGTGTTCCGCCTGAATCGATCGCGAATCGTTCCTCTCAATCTGGAGAAAAATCATGACTCATGGATCACTAGATCAGCCAGTTGAACAGCCCGATCGCGATCAAACAAGCTGGCGGGAGTATTTCAGCTTTAGCACTGATCACAAGGTCATCGGAATTCAGTACATGGTGACGACTTTTATGTTCTTCCTGATTGGAGGATTGTTCGCCATGTTGATTCGAGCCGAACTGCTCACCCCTGCCTCTGATCTCGTCGATCGTCCTTTTTACAATGCCTTGTTTACGCTGCACGGCACGATCATGATTTTTCTGTGGATCATTCCGTTCAATGCGGGACTGGCAAACTACCTTGTGCCATTGATGATTGGGGCGCGAGATATGGCGTTTCCCCGGTTGAATGCGATCGCATTTTGGATCATTCCTCCGGCTGGAGTTCTCTTACTTTCTAGCTTTTTCTTGCCAAACGGCCCAGCGCAGTCGGGCTGGTGGTCATATCCGCCCATTAGCTTACAGGTTCCGCCCGGACAGCCGATTAACGGCGAACTCTTTTGGATTGTGAGTTTGATTTTGCTCGGAATCTCTTCGATCATGGGAGGCGTGAACTTTATCTCGACGATCGTCTGGCTAAGAGCACCCGGCATGACCTTCTTTCGCATGCCTGTGTTTGTTTGGTCGATCCTGAGCGCTCAAATATTACAGCTTGTTTGTCTACCTTCGCTCACGGGTGGATTGATTCTACTGCTGTTTGATCTTTCGTTTGGTACGACTATCTTTGATCCAGTGCAGAATGGGGATCCCGTCATCTATCAACATCTATTCTGGTTTTATTCTCATCCAGCCGTTTATGTGATGGCGCTGCCTGCATTTGGCATCATTGCTGAAGTACTACCCGCTTTTTCCCGCAATCCCTTGTTTGGCTATCGATCGCTCGCATTAGCCACCTTTGGGATTGCTTTGATCAGCATTTTTGTTTGGGCGCATCATATGTTTGCTGGCGCAACACCGGACTGGATGCGAATGCTATTTGCGGTCACGTCGGTGTTGGTTGCCGTTCCTACCGGGGTGAAAGCGTTTGGTTGGACTGCCACCATTTGGCGTGGCAAGCTGCATTTAGACACCCCGATGCTGT
>DATJEM010000370.1:0-3349 GCA_035496615.1 Leptolyngbya sp. | reverse complement strand
ATCGAATTAGCTTTGCTCAAAGAACAACAAGGAGACACGGCAACTGCAACTCTTTTGAATGCAAGAGTACAACGACTGCTTAATTTATAGATCTATAGATATGATGTGGAACAAAATCACCAATCGAATCTTACTTGGATACTCGATTCCGCTACTCTTTCTGATCGGTTTGAGTGCGATTTTCTATGCTTCAACACTTCGCAATTTTAGACTGCAAGATCAAGCAAGAGAAACTGAGAGACAAATGAGAAACACAAATGCTCTCGTAGACGGAATCAATCGAATGGTGGCAGGTGGTCGAGGATACTACGTTTTTTCTAGGCAGCAAAACGCTTTGAAAGTTTACAACGATGGGCGAAAACAAGCGATCGAGAAATCAAAAGAACTACAGTCAAACACCAATCCTCGAATCACCAATTCGATCGATCAACTCACCCAATTGATCGGTCAGTATGATCAAAACTTTCAGACTGCGTTCCGGTTAATCGATCAGCAAAACTTACCGCAGGCAAAAATAGAACTTGCAAAGCCTCAAATTACCGATATTCTCGATCGACGCAACCAGGTCATCGGCGAACTTGATCGCCAACTGACAGCCCTTAATCAAGCGGTGAGAGACTCCCGCGATTCTCTGCTCAAAATCATCATCATTGGAGCAATCCTAGCGCTAATTTCTACGCTGTCGATCGGACTGTGGATTAGCTTACCGTTGAAGCGCCGTCTGCCTGAAGTCGTAGATGCCGCAGAAGCGATCGCAGAGGGCAACCTCAAGCATTCGATGACGCTCACCAAAGATAAAACTGAGGTTGGACAGTTGCTCAATGCTTTTCAAAATATGATCAAAAGCCTACACGGATTGATTGCTCAAGCTCAACGATCGGGCATTCAGATTAGTACTTCTACAACCCAAATCGCAGCCGCAGGAAAGCAGCTTGAAGCAACCGTGAATGAGCAGTTTGCTTCGATGAATGAGGTGAATGCAACCGCGCGACAGATTGCGATGACCTCTGGCAATTTAGCAAAATCCATGGAAAATGTGGTTCAGACTGCCCAATCGACCACAGCCGCAGCCACAAAGAGCCAAACGAACTTAGAAAAAATTCAGTCTGCCATGCAACGATTAGGCTATGCAACAAACTCAATTTCTTCTAAGCTAAAGGTAATGGACGAAAAAGCAAACAACATCAATACAGTCGTTACAACGATTACGAAGGTTGCTGATCAGACGAACTTGCTATCGTTGAACGCTGCGATCGAAGCCGAAAAAGCCGGAGAATACGGTGCAGGGTTCGCAGTTGTGGCGCGAGAAATTCGCCGTTTGGCAGATCAGTCCGCTGTTGCGACTTTGGAAATCGAACAGATGGTGAAAGAAATGCAAGGCTCTGTTTCGACCGGAGTGATCGAAGTGGATAAATTCCGAAGCGAAGTCAATCAGTATGTTGAAGAAGTCGGTGATGTCAGCGCCCAGATCGCCAGCTTTATTACCGATGTCCAAGGCTTAACGCCTCAGTTTTGTACCGTGAGTCAAAGCATGGATGAACAATATCGCGGGGCTGAACAGATTAGTACTGCGATCGCACAGCTTCGCGATACTTCCCAACAAACGGTGCAATCAATTCAAGAGACCAACTCTGCTCTCACCCAGCTTGATGATGCAACGCGAGGATTACAGCGCGAAATTTCACAGTTCAAGGTCTAACCCATGATCACGATCGAGCAAATCAATGATTGTTGGAATCAGATCGGGGTTGAAGGCGATCGTACTTGTGACCAATTAAACCAGGTGATTCACTGCCGCAACTGTCCAGTTTATGCTGCTGCTGGGCGACTATTACTGGAACGCGAAGTTCCGATCGAGTATGTTCAAACTTGGACAAAGGCAATTGCAGAACCTGGAACGACGACGAGTGTTCGATCAACGGAAGAAGTTCTATCTTTGATTCTGTTTCGGTTGAGCAATGAGCGGTTTGCAATGTCGATTCGATCGCTGCAAGAAGTCGTTCGCCCTACTCGAATTCACGCTTTACCGCATCGCAGCGATCGCTTATTTCTGGGTCTAACTAGCATTCGGGGCGAAATTCTGCTTTGTGCTGCGCTCCAGACCTTTCTTGATTTAGCACCTTCTACGCCTTGCGACTCCGAAAGAATGCTGATTGTTCATTCAAATCATCGCAAATGGGTGTTTCCAGTGGATGAAGTGTATGGAATTCAGCGCTATCCACTGCGCGACATCCAAGATCCACCTGTTGTCATTACCAAAGCAAATGCCGCTTACACTCAGGGAATCTTAACTTGGCAGAATCAGAAAATTAGCTATCTCAATGCAGAACGGCTGATTGATACCCTCGATCGCAGAGTGCTATAGGACTCTAGAGATGCCCTCGTAAAAAATCGAGCGATTCTTCCCACGGTGGTTCCGGATATAAAAGCGATAGTTGATGATTTACATCTTGCTCTACTTCAGCCATGTCCACGAAATCGAACCATCCCGCCATGATTTCCAAATCTCGATCGCGCAGCGGTGATAACGGTGCCGCATGATCGAACGGCTTACTTCGATAAGGGCGACGATTAACCGTTTTGACATAGCGCCAGGGGTTAAGGCTCGTAGCATCCGAATTCAGGCGGGCGGGAAAAACTTCCGATTCAGAGAACGATGAGTCTTCGATCAAATCGTGATCCACTTGAGAAACGTTTAACATAAGACCGTTCAGGTAATGGGAGCGGGAGAACAAACCCGAACCCTGAAGTCGAACATCCTGAAGTCAAATCTAAGAGAATCCGCGATCGAGCCAAGCTCTGCGAAATCGCTAACTCGTCTTATTAACGTACCGGGAAATGGCAATTAATTCAATCGTTCTTTTGTCATGCGCCTCATGACGATCTAAGAGGCGGTTTCAAGAGTCTAAAAAGTCTCTTCACTCCGGTTCCATCCCTCCGGAGATTAATTTCCGGGCTGATATAGAAAAGCCGGCTGAATGGGGTGCAGATCGATTTCTACAAGCCCCTGAGTCCGTCTTTCGTTAAATCTCATTTTCAGCTAAGTCCAATTCTCAGCTAAGTCCAATACAGCACCTTACCCTGCGGAAATCGCTGTGCTAACTCACGCTCAAAGAACTGACGCAACTCTCGCATCGTCTTGGCATCATACACATACTTCATCCCGCCGAACTTATTGCGCTTGATCACCCGCGCAGTCTCATCTAGATCCAGCTTAGTGTTCGGATACCAGTTTAGTAGCACCTCTTTCGAGCCAGGAGTGAAGCGATGCGAAATTAGCTCAAAAGTCAGATCACAATCGAAGTCAATTCGCTCAGATATTTGATCGAGCAACTGTGTATAATGCTCC
>DATJEM010000369.1:0-5792 GCA_035496615.1 Leptolyngbya sp. | reverse complement strand
TACCAGTTCGGACAAGTCACAGCCCCCAATTTCGAGGTGATCGCGATCGTTGACGGTCGCGGTGAGGGGCATTAGAAACTGATTTGGAGAGCGATCGGTGGAAGCGTCCGGTAAATATTGGCGACCGGAATTTTGTGCGAGTGCTTGCGTCGAGACCATGCTGGCTTATATCCTCAATCTTCTGATGGCAATCTGCCACATTCATCTAGTGTACAAGCGCTCGCGCGATTGCAAGCGGTTAAACCCCGCTGTCGGTCATGCCAGAATCAAAAATTTGAGCGGCTGAAATCTTTGGTTGCTGGTTCAAATCCAGCTTTATGGCAGAGACTGAATCGGCTAAAACGGCGTAGACTCGTTCCGAACTTGAAATGGCTGCCACGCTGTAAATGATCGCGCTCCTCCTACCGAGAAGCGGCTCAAAATTTTGTTTAAAGCGAAAAAAGGGTGTCACACTGCAACACCCCGATTACTGACCCATATTGTTCCTTTACAATTTATGAGAAATGACCCAAACTGTGCATTAGTCCAAAGAGAGATTAATCAAGTTCAATTTCTCAGTATTGTCAAGAGGAGGTTCTGAGGGATTGGGAATGCCGATTTTTTGTCAAATCTGTCTCTAGTTGAGTCGAAAAATGAGACAAGCTTGCCCATTTCCCAAAAAAGCGATTTTTCTAATGGCGACTTTCATCCTTGTCGCGATCGCCATCATCATGATTCAATCCAAGTCGCATCCGCCGAAGCAGCCATCCTCGGTTCTACCGATCGATCAACTCTACATTTTTGGCGATAGTCTGTCTGATGTCGGCAACGTTTTTCGCGCTACCGGGGGAAACACTCCATCGGAACCTTACTTTGAAGGAAGGTACTCGAATGGTCGAGTTTGGGTAGAAGAGCTTGCCGCAAAACTAAACTTATCTAAGCGTCAAGTCAAAAACTTTGCTTGGGGCGGCGCAACGACGGGAGAACGTGGAGAAAACCAAGTTCCAGGCGTTTTGGCTCAAGTAGAAGCGTTTGTAAAAAGTCAGCCGAACGTCGATCCGCCAGCGCTTTTTGTGGTTTGGGCAGGTGCGAATGACTACTTATCTCGCAGTACAACGCCAACGGCTGCGATCGAGAATATCACTGAAGCGATTCAAGTGCTGTCAAAGGTGGGTGCAGAACGATTCTTGATAGCGAACTTACCGAATTTGGGACGACTCCCGGCAACTCGCAACACCAATGCTGCCCAGAAGCTAACCAACATGGTGCTGACTTACAATCAGAAGCTACAAACTACGCTCGATCGACTACGAACGCCAGACCGAACCATTGCAGAACTTGATGTCTTTACGATCTATAACACTGCAATCCACGATCCTCAGCAGTTTGGCTTTCGGAATGTGACTAATGCGTGTCTTGGCTCTTCTGCAAACTGCGATCGATATCTATTTTGGGATGGCATTCACCCGACAACAGCAGCGCACAAAGTTTTGGGCGACTTCGCATTCAAGCAAGTTGAAATGGCGATCCAGCGCTAAACAGAACGCAACTGAACGTTATACTCACTGGCTGCGGTGACGCTATACTTACTAGCTTTGCTGTAGTCTCCCAACAGCGAAAATGCTGCTCTAAGATGACCTAAAACATAGAGTTCTAGACGCTCATCCTGATGTTGTCGTGCCAGTTGAAGCCGAAATTCATAGCACTCGATCGCCAACTCAGTCTGACCCAGCGCTTCGTATGCAACACACAGACTTCCTAAAGCTTGCTCCTGAGTTCGAGCATCTTGTAGCGATCGGGCAATTGCTAACCGCTGCTGATTGTAAGCGATCCCGTTTTCATGCTCTTCCATCACATTGCAAGCATTGCCCAAATTTCTCAAAACCTGCAATTCCACACGCCGATCACCGATCTGACGTGCCAATGTCAACCGTTGCTCATAGTATGCGATCGCCTGTTCAAAGTCTCCCAATGCGTAGTAAGCATTGCCCAAATTTTTCAAAATCTGTCCGGTCGCTACAGAGTCCTGCAAGTCTTGAGCAATCTCAAGCGCTTGCCGCTCACATTGAATCGCAGATTGAGGCTCATTTGCAGCTTTGTACGCGAGTCCAAGATTGTTCAAAGCTGCCATTTCGCTGTGAGGATCGCGCAGTTCTTGTGCCAGCGTCAAACTCTGCTTTTGATAGTCGATCGCTTTGTTATAATCCGCCAGATGACGATAAGCATTGCCCAAAGTCCCAAGAATTTTGACGCTGCTGAGATAGCTCTGAATCTGCTGCGCTAACACCAAACCGCGCTGCGAATAGTCGATCGCTCTGTCATACTCACCCAATGCGTAGCAAGCGAGTCCCAATCATTCTAGAGCTTGCTTTGAACCCTGCTGATTTCCCAGTTCCCAACACAGAATATGCGCCTTTTTTAGGGCGACGATCGCGGCTGGCAGTTCGCCCCGCTGATACAATTCTATTCCGACCTTTAAGAGTCGATTGGCTTCAATCACAGCAGGGTCAGCCGAATCAGTCTCAACGATCGACTCGTCAACCGGAAGCAATGTCTCACGCAACGCTTCAGGCAGATTGTTTTTGGGATTGTTCAGACTCATAGCATCCCCCAGTCCTAAGACCACATTTAGGATTTCACTCTAGAGCCTAACTTGCCCAACTGCTGAAGGTATTCCGTGAAACTGCTCGGTTTTTCGACGGTGCGATCGCGTTTTGGCGCAATTAGGGTGAACTATGTCCGTTAAGCCACTGAATGATCAAAGCGTTCACCACTTCCGGGCGTTCGTCGTGTGGACAGTGCCCCGCATTCGGGATTGAGACAAATTCGACAGGTTGAGTTTCAATTAAGGACTGATAAATTTGTGATCCTGCGATCGGTGTCCACGGATCAGCTTCGCCCCAGATCACCAGCAGTGGCGCTTGAATGTGCGGCAGTAGTTCGGTGGGTCTAGGTCCTGGGGGAGCTACCAATACTGACGCGAAAACCTGCTGTGCGCCCGGATCACACGAAGGTTCGTGCAGTAAATCAATCAGTTCATCCGTGATCGCTTCTGGATCACGATAAACCTGTTTCAAACTGTTGCGAATTCGCCGCTTCTGCCTGACCTGATTGAACATCCAGCCCCCAAACTGCTTCGAGCCAACCAGTTTGGCAAATGTCCCCATGACGAAACGCAGCGGTGGATTGAGTTCTTCTGGACGATGATTGAGTCCACCCGCAGGATTCAGTAATACGCCACCCGCAGCGATTTCAGGATGCTGTGCCAATATCATTAAGCAAAGCAATCCGCCGATCGAATTTCCTACAAATACGGTCGGGCGCTGAATGTTTGCCGCCCAAAAATCTCGTACTAATTCCACCCAAAGCTCGACGGTATAGCTCAAAGCAGGCTTCGCAGACCCTCCAAATCCAAGCAGGTCGATCGCGTATACCTGATACCCCGCTTGTGCCAGCACGGGAATGTTTTTCCGCCAGTGCCCGATCGAGGCTCCAAATCCATGAATCAGGATTAGAGGCTGTCCTGTCCCCATGACGGTGTATCGAATCGAGTGCCCTTGCCACTCCCAAGTTAACTTTTCTAAGGTTGGCAGCGAGGGTTGCCCCGCGCTTTGCAGTCGTGCTTGCTCAGTAGTCCCAGCCATATTATGAAGATTTCTTAACTTCCCTTCATCATAGTACGAACTCCACAACGAATTCTAGGAGGAAGCTGTTATTTCTGCGGTTCGGGTTCTGAAGCTTGTAAGGCGCGATCCAGAACGACCCTCGCGTCTTCAGCCTGCGATCGTGCGTCTCGATAGCGTAGATTCATTTGGGCGTAGTTTTTCAGGACTTTGAACCCTTCTTTCAGTCCGTTGATTTCTTCTTCGGTGACGAGTTCATCGGTAAAGAGAATGTCGATCTGCTTGCGGACTTGCAGGGCTTCCGATCGAGAGTCTTGTGCTTTCAGCTTTAGCGTTGCCAAACTACTGAGTATCTGCACAGCCTGATTGATTGCGTCTTCGCTTCCGCTAGATTGAAGCCCCGGATCTTTAATCTCAATGAAGTTTTGAGGACCAAAGCCATTTGCTAGATCGGTTGGCAGTTTCCCTTCATCCATCAGTTCCATGAGCTGATCCATTGCTTTGTCCCGTGCTTTTGCAGAGTCTTTGCCGGAGACAGTTAGGATAATTTCGGGGCTTTGAGCGAGTGTATATTGAACCATTAAAGTCTAAGCCGCGATGAGAGGCAGAATTTTCTGTTGCTCTATTTTAACTGAATCGATCGATTTACGTCTTCATTAGTCGATCGCGTTCATTTGCAGAGTGAGCAGAAATGCTCTTTGAATTTTGATCTTGACAAGACTTGGCAGGGCTGTCATATTAGTATGTGTTCAAGCGGGTATAGCTCAGTGGTAGAGCGTCACCTTGCCAAGGTGAATGTCGCGCGTTCGAATCGCGTTACCCGCTTTCTAACAGAAGTCTCTCAGAGCCTTGATTTCACGGACCTTTGGGCTTTCCTCTCGATATTTCTTTGGCAGCAAAGTTAGTGCAGTAGTACTGGCATTTGGGTGTTTTTCGGGCGATTCCGGTTGTTTATTGGGGTAAAATTGGGGTAAAGTTAAAACCCCTTGCCCCAGGAGATCTTTATGTACTCAAACACTCCAGGGAAAGCGTTCAAGGGCACGGTTAAAGTTAAGAGTTCTAATGGACGGCTACAGCTTGTCTTCAGTTACGGTGGTAAGCGACATTATTTATCGACTGGCTTAGTCGATACGCCAACCAATCAACGTCTTGCTCAACTGAAGGCAGGAGAGATCGAAAAAGATATTCTCTACGAACGGTTCGATCCAACATTAGAAAAGTACAAGCCGCAATCGGCGCTGAGTACCGCAACTAAAGTGACTTCGATTGCACCGCCAAAGATTTCGCTAGCCGACTTGTGGGAAAAGTTCATCGAGTTTAAGCGCCCACAGTGCAGCGCCAACACGATGAAGCTGAAGTACTCGGTTTACACCAATTACCTCAAGCGTCTTCCAACTCATGATCTGGAAAAAGCGGGCGAGATTCGCAATTTTGTGGTGAAACACATTCCGCTCAGTTCCGCTAAGGATTTTCTCACTCGGCTCTCGGCTTGCTGTAACTGGGCAATTTCATCAGGGCTAATCTCGTCCAATCCGTTTAAGGGAATGGCTACCGAAATTAAAGTTCCGAAGTCTCAAAGCGAAGAGGAAGATATCGAGCCGTTTACACCAGAAGAGCGGGATTTGATTCTTGCCGCGTTTGAAGACAATCGCTTCTGTCCCCAATGCTCTGCTTACAAGCACAGCTACTACACACCCTTGATGAAGTTCCTCTTCTACACAGGCTGTAGACCGTCCGAAGCTGTCGCGTTGCAGTGGAAGAATATTAGCGGTGACTTGCGCTTGATTGCATTTGAGCAAGCATTAATCGAGACTGAAGACGGCAGAATGATCCGAGAGGGATTAAAAACGCAGGAACGGCGTAAGTTTCCGTGTAATGATCGATTGCAAGCTCTCCTGGCATCCGTCAAGCGACAAGGATGCAAGCCAGATACACTGGTCTTTCCCAGCATTAAAGGCAAGTACATCAACACCAATAAGGGAACCTCGAAAAATTAACTACTTAAGAACAAATGTTCAAGGTCAGGCGAGAAAGTAACATTTTTCGTTGTCTAGAGGGTGTTATGCACTTTGAAAGCGGAGTTCTACAAACTGTTTGACCATCAACATCGCAAATGCAATCAGGTGAAAGCCTGCTAGTGTTTCGGCTAAACGCTCGTAATCTCGCGCTAATCGGCGGAAACGTGACATC
>DATJEM010000368.1:0-4273 GCA_035496615.1 Leptolyngbya sp. | reverse complement strand
CTTGCTCAAGCACTTTTTCTGAAACTGAGCGTCTCCAACTGCCAAAACTTCATCAACAATCAAAATCTCTGGCTCCAAATGCGCTGCAACCGCAAAGGCTAAACGCACATACATCCCCGATGAGTACCGCTTTACAGGAGTCTCCAAAAACCGTGACACCTCGGCAAATTCGACAATCTCATCGAACTTACGGCTAATCTCCGATCGACTCATTCCCAAAATTGCGCCGTTGAGATAGATGTTTTCGCGTCCTGTCAGTTCTGGATGAAACCCAGTGCCAACTTCGAGCAAACTTGCGACTCGTCCCCACATTTCAACTCTGCCGCGCGTGGGTTCGGTGATGCGACTGAGAATCTTTAACAGCGTCGATTTTCCGGCTCCATTGCGCCCAATAATCCCAACTCGTTCGCCTTGTTCGATCGCAAACGAGATATCCTCTAGCGCCCAAAACGCCTCCGATCGCAGTCTTGGTTTTCGGCTTGCTATCGATCGGGCAGTCTCAACGATCGTATCTCTCAAAGTCAAAGCTTGCGGATTGGGTCGAGATCCAACCTGATAGCATTTGCTCAGATTTTCGACTTGCAACACTCGCACCCTTAACTCCTCACCTTTAACTTCTAAATGATATCGGCAAAAGTCCGTTCAACGCCGCGAAAGTAATAGATTCCTGTCCAGACTAACACTATCGTTACTCCGAATGCTAAAAAAAATCCCGGTAGATAAAGGGTTTGATCACCGCTCAAAATCGCCCAGCGAAACCCATCAATCACACCCACCATCGGGTTGAGTGAATAGAGCAATCGCCACGGCTCAGGAATAATATCACTGCTATAACCAACCGGAGAAATATACTGCCCAAGCTGAATGATAAATGGAATCACCTGAGCAACATCACGAAATTTCACATAAATCGATGCAAACCATAATCCAAAGCCAAATGCTGTCAGTGCCGCAATCAAAGTAAAAAACGGCAATGTAATAATTCGCCAACTGGGAACATAGTGATACCAAATCATTAATGCTAATAGCAACAGTCCCGATACTAGAAAATCAACAAAATTAACGACGATCGCACTCGCGGGCACAATCAATCGAGGAAAGTAAATTTTAGAGATCAAATTCGCATTGTTCACTAAACTGCTGCTAGTCTGCGCCAACGAACTCGCGAAAAATTGCCAGGGCAAAAGCGCCGATAGCACCAAAATTGGATAAGGAGTGCTTCCCTGAGTCGGTAACTTCGCCAAGCTGCTAAAAATCACCGTAAACACGATCGTCGTGAGAAACGGTCGAATAATTGCCCAAGCAATCCCGATCGCGGTTTGCTTATACCGCACCAAAATATCGCGCCAAGCCAGAAAATAGAACAGTTCGCGATATTGCCACAAATCTCGCCAGTACTGTTTCTCAGAGCGTCCTGCTTCGATCACTAACCGAGGCTTTGCCATTCCCATACTCCTCAATTTTCTAATCAAACGCTATCGTAAAAGAATGCAGATTCGACGATTTCAGCGCTTTATTGGACGCACAACTCAATTTTTATCGATTTTCCGCTATTGCGGGCGCGCGATCGAACTGGTCTGGTCAACCAACCGCCGTTTAACGATCGTACTGGCGCTGTTTACGCTGATTGGGGGACTTGTGCCTGCGGTGGTGGCATACGCTGGCAAATTGATTGTGGATGCGGTGGTGATGGCATCGCGGACGGGGCTAGAGAGCGATCGATGGATGGCGCTAGGCTATTTGGGCTTTGAAGCGGTCATGGTAACGCTTCAGGCGGGAAGCAAGCAAGGATTAGCATTGGTACAGTCGCTGCTGAGAGTCCTGCTGGGGCAGAAAGTGAATGAGCTAATTCTTGAAAAAGCGTTGACGTTGAATCTCACGCATTTCGAGGATTCAGAGTTTTATGACAAGATGACGCGGGCAAGGCGAGAAGCTTCTAGCCGCCCACTCAGTTTAGTCGGACGCACCTTTGGGATTGTTCAAGATTCACTGATTTTGATTACCTACGGTGGGCTGTTAGTTCGATTTTCGGTTTGGGCAGTTGTTGTCTTGATGATTGCAGCAGTTCCCGCTTTTGTGGCAGAGACGCGCTTTGCGGGAGAAGCCTTTCGATTGTTTCGCTGGCGCACTCCTGAGACCCGTGAACAGTCTTATCTAGAGTGGCTCATTGCAAACGAAGCACCCGCGATGGAAATTCGGTTATATCAGTTGGGTGGACTATTGCTCGATCGATATCGTGCGATCTTCCAGCGATTGTATGCCGAAGATCGCGATTTGACGGTTCGGCGCGGAGTGTCTAGCTATTTTCTCGGTTTAGTCAGTTCTGCGGCGTTCTATGGTGCGTATGTCTGGATTGTTTGGGAAACGATCGCAGGCAGAATTTCTTTGGGTGAACTCACAATGTATTTAGTCGTGTTCCGTCAGGGACAAGGCGCGTTTGCTTCGATTTTGAGTTCGATCGGTGGAATGTATGAAGACTCACTGTATCTATCGAACCTTTATGAATTCTTAAACCAAGAGATTCCGCGATCGCAAGGCAACGCTACTTGCGGAACTTTGCCCGGCGATGGATTGCGGTTTGAAGCGGTGACGTTCTACTATCCCGAATCTGAGAAGTCTGCGCTGAATGATGTTTCGTTTCACCTTAAACCAGGGGAAAAACTCGCGATCGTCGGCGAAAATGGCTCTGGTAAAACAACATTAATTAAGCTGCTGACTCGATTGTATACGCCAACTTCTGGGCGGATTCTACTGGATGGATTAGATTTACAAGCTTGGGAGATTGAAGCCTTGCAGCGTCGCATTGGCGTGATCTTCCAAAACTTTATGCGCTATCAATTTAGTGTGGGTGAAAACGTGGGTGTGGGCGATGTGTTGAATTTGGAAGATCGCGATCGCTGGAAGACTGCCTCTGATAAAGGTAACGCCCTTTCATTCATCAAAGATCTTCCAGAAGCATTCGATACGCGCTTAGGAAGATGGTTCAAAACCGGACGAGAACTATCCGGCGGACAATGGCAGCGAATTGCGCTCTCGCGCGCCTTTATGCGAACGAGTGCTGATATCTTAGTGCTAGATGAGCCGACCTCTGCAATGGATGCAGAATCAGAAGTGCAAATCTTCGATCGCTTTCGCGAAATGACCCCAAACCAAATGGCAATCTTGATTTCACATCGATTTTCGACCGTGCGAATGGCGGATCGAATCTTGGTGATGTCAGCGGGTGCGGTAGTTGAACAAGGAAGCCACGAAGCGTTAGTAGCTTTGGGAGGACGATATGCCCACTTGTTTGCCATTCAGGCAGCCGGATATCAATGATGACTAAAGCTGCGATCGTAGCTGTTCAATTTGCTCTAGTTTCAGTAAGTTCAGGGATCGTCTTTAGCGGCATTGATCTTCGCAGCATATTGATTGCAACTCGTCCGATCGCGAGTTGTTCTCCTTCTTGTCGCCCTTCTTGCAGAATGTCTTGGTAAATCACAGACTCTCGCATGATCTCCTCCCGAAAAATTCGTCGGGCTGCCTTTTTATAGTGCACTCAACCATACAGCCAAACGCGCAGCAATGAGAGCAACTGCTCGGTATCTACGGGCTTAGTGATGTAGTCGGATGCACCTGCTTCGATACACTTTTCTCGATCGCCCTGCATTGCTTTCGCCGTGAGTGCAATGATTGGCAGCGATCGATACTGCTGCTGCTGTCGGATCGCCTGTGTGGTTTCATAACCATCCATCTCTGGCATCATAATGTCCATCAACACTGCATTGGTGTCTGGATTGGCTTGCAATACTTCGATGCCTTCACGCCCATTTTCAGCATACAGAACTTCAATTTGCTGACGTTCGAGCAAGCTAGTAAGGGCAAAAATGTTTCGAACATCATCATCGACAATCAATACTTTTTTGTGAGCTAAGATCGAATCGACTTGATGTAAGTCTTCGAGAATTTGGCGTTTTGGTTCAGGTAGGTTGGCTTGGACTCGGTGCAGAAAGAGCGCAGTTTCGTCTAGTAACCGTTCGGGCGATCGTACATCTTTGATAATGATGGTTTCAGCGAGTCTCTTTAGCTGGGTTTCTTGTTGCTGGGTGAGTTCTTTACCCGTGTAGATGATGATCGGAATCTTTGATAAATCTTCGTCTTGTTTGATGTGTTCGATCAGTTCAAATCCGCTCATATCTGGCAGTCCCAGATCCATGACAATGCAATCAATCTGCTGCTGCTGCAATGTCTCTAATGCAGATTGCGCGGTGTGGGCAGCAATGCTATTTACGTC
>DATJEM010000367.1:0-9354 GCA_035496615.1 Leptolyngbya sp. | reverse complement strand
TTTGTTCTGAAGTGTCAGAAAACCTCAATGAATCCTATTCCCGTCAGACCAACCTATACGGACGAGCAAATCTCAGTTTGGCTACGCGGTCTACTGACTTTAGCATGGGCAGATGATGACTTTAATGCTGCTGAACAAAGTCTGATTACCTCACTCACAGAACATGAACTGACTCAGGAAGAAACCTCACGATCGTTTCAATCCGTCTCTGATATGGAACTTCGATCGAGCTTTGGAAAAGATGCTCATTTGGCGGAAAACTTTCTGAGAACGGCTGTAATGGTCGCGTTAGCAGATGGCATTTACACCAGCACCGAAGACGCGATTTTAGAACAGTTTTGCCAAACGCTCAACACCGGAGCCGAGATTTTAGCCAATCTCCGGCTGACCTTGTGCGATCGACATCCCAAAACGCAGGCGATACAGCCTCATGCAGAACTTGATTTAGATGTGTTGCGTCCGGTGCGAGCGTGGCTCGATCGTACCGAAATTCACGATCCAACAGTGGCTCGATTTTTGTGCAGAATGATTCCGCCACAATGCCCGTTTGAGCGCGACATTAAGCTATTTGGGCATAAGGTGGTTCACATTCCACCGCTATGTAAGCTCAATCCGCTTTACGAACAACTGGTCGGAATTCGCTTCCGGGCATTGTCATACTTAGCAGATGAATGCGGCGAGGACGTTACACCTTACTGCTGAGGATAGATCAGGATTTTATAGGTATCGGGTGTGGGAGACGTGGCACGATCGACCGCTTTGGCGAGGTCTTTGAGCGGGAAGCGATCGCTAATCAAAGCATCGACATCAATCCGGCGCTGAAACACAATATCCGCTGCCAACGCCTGCACTCGATACGAGGAACTATAGCTACCCATGAGATCAATCTCACGCCGATAGAGAACATTCGGATTGAGCGGAATTTCTACTTCGTCTGGAAACTCTGCAAAGAAGAGAATTTTTCCCCCTTTGCGCGTACAGTCCAGCGCTTGAAAAAAAGCTTTATCGCTGGGAACTGCCAATAAGCTGACATCTACTCCCATTCCTTGAGTCATGGTCTGAATTTTGCTCGATAGGTCTGCATCCCGCGCATCAAACGCAGCATCGGCTCCAACGCTCAAGGCTTTTTCGATTCGGGAGGGAATTAAATCTGTTGCGATCGCGCTGGCTCCAAAGTATTTCACTAACATGATGAACATCAGTCCGATCGGACCTGCGCCCGTAATCAGCACCGTTTGTCCTGGCTGAATTTGCGCCTTTTTCACAGCTTTCAAACAGCAGTTCGTCGGCTCTACAAAGCTCGCTTGCTCAAAAGTCACCCCGTCCGGAATTCGCATCAAACCGCTATTTCTAACAATGTGACCCGGAACTTTGACATACTCCGCAAATCCGCCGCCGCTCGGTGTAAATCCCGCTGTTGTTGTGATGTTCTTGTACACATCGCACATGGAGAAATTTTCGTTCAAACAATAAGCGCAGTGCATACAAGGAATGTGATGCAGAACAATCACGCGATCGCCCATCTTCCAGTCTTTCACCGCTGAGCCAGTCGCTGCGATCGTCCCTGCGGTTTCATGTCCAAAAATTCGAGGCGGCTCCAACAACGGATACTTAATTTTTTTAATATCTGACTGACATAAGCCCACCACTTGCACTTGCACTAATATTTCATCTGCGGCAATTTCAGGCTTTGGGACATCTTCGTATTGGAGTTGATTTACGCCTCGAAAGACTTGCGCTTTCATCGTTAAGGATTCCTTTAAGTTCTCGATCGAGACTCTATCACTAACTTCTACAGATCTGGATCGATCAATTTATGAATTACGAGCCATTTTCTCCTTGTTTGTTGCTAATAGTATTTCTGAACTATAAAATTTGCTTAGTACAAAAATACTAAGAGATGAATTCATGGTGAATAGAGCAAAACTCGACTCTGCAAAGAAGGGACGAAAGCCCGATTGGAAGAAGAAAACCGAAAGTAGAATTGGAGTTCCTTACGACCTTGCTCAATCTGTTCAGAAGAAAGCACTTGTAAAAATTTGGGAAGCACTCAAAGAGGCAGAACTTGATTTTACTGATCTTGCGATTTTTGCGGAATATGGAATCCATCTCATTGCAGCACGATCTGCTGCTCCAGAAAAGCGTCTCTGCCGCAAATATTCAACAGCAGTTGCTGCAAGTTTTGGTGTCACTTCAGCGTCAGAGGCGGACTCTGGAGGGTATGAAGATATCGATCTTTTTTGTGAACTAATTCAAGAACCAGATAGAACCATCCTGCTCGAAGTGATAGGTAATTCGATGTGCGACGATGGTATTCTTCCCGGAAGTTTGCTAGTTGTCGAAACTTGCAACAATCATAGTGAAGCCTGGCTCGCTCCAAAGGATAGGCAGTATGTGATTGCTTTAGTCAATGACACTCATTTGACTGTGAAACAGTTTCGTAGGTTTGAGCATAGTTGCTACCTCGTTCCCCGAAACCGAAAAAACTCCCAACATCAACCAATTCTGATTAAAGAAGCAGACGGAGATGATGGTGAGTTAGTCGAAATTGTTGGAATTGTGAGAAGCGTAACTCAAAAACTTTATTAGGCTAATCAAAATTTGAGGCTGACTTCGATAAACTAAAGGCAAAAGCTCCTTTGGATTTTTCGCCTATGTCAGCTTCAATTCAACAAGAAGTTATCAATGGTTTGCAACAGCTTTCCTTTGAGGAGCAGCAGATCGTTCTAAACCTTGTTATCAGCCTCCGAAATAAACACTTCCAACGCCCAAAACCTTCTGAAACTCCTCAAACTCCTCAGTCGTTTTTGGATGTTGCAGAAGAGTACATCGGTCGAGGGGAAGGGGCAAGCGACTTATCCACGAACGCTGACTATATGGAAGGATATGGAGAAAATACGTCAACAGGTCATTCTTGACACCGGAGCGATCGTTGCTCTACTCAATCGCCAAGACCACTATCATCAATGAGTTTCTCACGAACTAGCAACCATTCAACCGCCGTTAATTACCTGCGAAGCAGTCATCTCAGAAGCGTTCTTCTTGTTGAGGCGGGTCAGAAATGGAATTGAGAGCTTCAAAGGGCTACTGGACAAAAAGCATGTTCAAGTTGCCTTTCAGCTTGATTCTGAAGTTCAAAGCACTATAGACTTGATGACTCGCTACAACTCTGTGCCAATGGCATTTGCAGATGCTTGCTTGGTGCGAATGACAGAGCTTTACCCAAATAGCATGATTCTCACCCTTGATCAAGATTTTCAAATCTATCGAAAGCACACAAACCAACTAATTCTGACGATCGCGCCCTGGAACTAAAATGCTTGCTCAAAACTCCGTTCGCCGGGATGATTGAAGAGATTTTTAGTTCAGAAAGATGATGCGGGAACTGATCGCAGATGTGCTGGTGGTAGGGGGCGGAACTGGAGGAACAGCAGCAGCGATTCAAGCCGCGCGACGAGGCGCAAACACAATTTTAGTCAGCGAGTTTTCTTGGTTAGGGGGAATGCTCACCAGCGCCGGGGTCACTGCTCCCGATGGCAACGAACTCGCAGCTTTTCAGACCGGAATTTGGGGCGCGTTTTTACGAGAACTAGAACAGCGCCAGCCGCAAGGACTCGACCATGCTTGGGTAAGTCTCTTCACCTATGAACCGAAGATCGGAGCCAAGATTTTCACTGATTGGGTGAAGGGTCTGCCAAATTTACAGTGGATTCAAGGTGAGACACCGCAAGCCGTTTTGAGGAAAGAGGATCTCATTCTTGGCGTAGAATTTCACACTGTCAAAGTTCAGGCAAAAATTACGATCGATGCAACCGAACTGGGCGATCTGCTCGATCTGGGCAACATTCCTTACCGCTGGGGTTGGGAATTGCAATCTGAATTTGATGAACCGAGTGCGCCGATCGCATTCAACGAACTGACGCAAACGTATCCGGTTCAAGCACCGACTTGGGTTGTTGTCCTGCAAGATTTTGGCGAAGCTGAAGCGCCCAAAATTCCTAGAGCATCAAAATATGATCCGGAGCGATTCGCAAAAGCTTGGGCAAATTACGGAGCCGAGACATTCCTCAACTACGGGCGCTTACCGCAGAATCGGTTCATGATCAATTGGCCCATTTCTGGAAACGATTATGGGGAAAGCCTGACAAGACTGCTCGATCGACAGACAAAATCACACTTTCTTCAAGCAGCCCGCGATCATTCCCAAAACTTTGCCCATTTCATCCAATCCCAACTTGGACGAAGAGTTGGACTTGCAGAAGACACGTTTCCAACAGGCGCGTTTGCACTGCATCCTTATTATCGAGAAAGCCGCCGTCTGGTGGGGATGACAACGCTGCGCGAACAAGATCTGTTACCGCAAGGACGGGTCGCGCCCTTGCCCTATCGAGTCGAAGCGATCGGATGCGACTACGCCGAAAATTTCTGTCAATCGATCGCGATCGGCAACTATGCAAACGATCATCACTATCCCAGCGGTGATATTGCGCTGAAGCCCAAAGCGATGCGCTGGGGGGGACGCTGGACAGGAACACCGTTTACGATTCCCTACCGTTGCCTCGTGCCGCAGTCGATCGATGGCTTTTTGGTCTGTGAGAAAAATATTTCGGTGACACACATGGCGAATGGCGCAACTCGGTTACAACCCGTCGTTCTCGGCATTGGGCAAGCCGCAGGAATGGCAGCCGCACTGTGCATAGAGCAAGATTGTCAGCCGCGAGAATTGGCGGTGCGATCGCTACAACTTGCCCTAATCACCGATCAATCCGCACCTGCCGCCATCTTTCCCTTGTTCAATTTGGCACTTTCACATCCTGAATGGCAATACTGGCAGCGCTACTATATCGATCATCCAGAAAGCTATCCCAACAGCGGTGAATGTCCCGCAATATCAAAGGGTCAACCTCCTAGCACAACTGCTCAATCCTTCATCGGGATGTTTGAACGTAAAGCAGTACAGACTTATAGATTAAGCGACATTAACAATCCTGAACGAAGTTGGTCGATCGTTACCGTACAAGCCGAAATCGATGCCCAACTTCAGCAAATCCAGTCAGGGCAACTACTGAGAGGTCTCGGTAAATATAATCAGTCAGGAAATTGGATTCTCGTAGAAGCACTAAGTACTGATTTTTCACCCTAACATATGATATTTGTCAAGTAGGTACGACTACCGAATTTGGGTGAGTCCGCTTGTTTTGTCCTGATCGAATGCCCTCAAGAATGTAAAGGGGTATATCACACTGAGGACGTACTAATTTATGCGCGCTCAAACTTTGGTTGCTCTCTTTAGCTGGCTCATCGGAGCGATCGCTATCGGTTCTTACGCCACCGAGCGTCTCGCCCCCGCCGCTCAGTTAAACGCTGCTGAATCTGCTTCACAAACGCTCATTGCCCATCGGGGAAGCGGACGGATCACAACTGACCGCGAATTCGTGCCTACTGTGCTTTAGACGAATCTACTTTAGGCGAATCTACTTTAGACGAATCAGAGCGAGTTTCTGAAGGCTGGCTGTCAAGCGAAGTAGAATTCAATCCGGTTACGTCACGGTTAAACGCATTGCTCAATTGCACCCATTGTTCCAAACTCAAATCTTCTGCCCTGGTTTGAGGGTTGATGTCTAACGATTCGAGCAGAGTGGTTAACGCCTCAACCTCGATCGTGCTTTTCAGATTGTTTCTCAGCATTTTACGCCGACTGGAAAAGCCAAGTTTGATCAACATCTCTAGCTTTCGCGGATCTTGGGCAGGATGCTCGATCGCTCTTGGTTTCAATCGAATCACCGCAGAGTCTACTTTCGGTGGGGGTGAAAATGCTTTCGCTCCCACATCACAAATAAACTCAGCCGCCGCCAAGTACTGAACTCGAATCGATAAGGCACCGTAATGCGCTGAATGAGAGGTAGCGCAAATTCTCAGCGCGACTTCTTTTTGCAGCAGTAATACGATCGAATCAAATGGGTTCAGATTGGGATTTGCGATCGTCCCTAATAGCCTTTCTAAAATCGGTCCGGTAATGTTGTAGGGAATATTCGCAACCACTTTCCGAGGATTTTGAAATGCTGGAAACGGCTGCAACAACTCCTTTAAATCTAAGTTGAGAAAATCGCCCTGTAAAAGGAGAAAATTCTCAAATTTGCCGAATTTTTGTACCAAGATCGGGCACAAATCTCGATCGATTTCCACTGCGACAACCATCTGCGCTTGTGCAATCAATTGTCGCGTTAAAATTCCGGTGCCAGCACCAATTTCTAAAACACGATCGTTCTCGGTCAATTCCGCAGAACTGACAATTTTATTGAGAGCTTTCTCGCTTTTTAACCAATGTTGACCAAACTGTTTTCTTGCTTTAGGCACTTATTCAGGTAATCCTAAGAGTTCACCAGATCCAGCAATGATGGTTCCAATTTGGGAGGCTTTCAATCCTTCAGAATCGAAAAACTCCAAAGTGCGATCGACACTCTCGCTCGGAACAATCACCACAAATCCAACTCCCATATTAAAGGTATTAAACATCGCATTCGGCGCAACTTTTCCTTCACTTGCCAACCAGTGGAAAATCGGCAAAATTTCCCATCCATCCGGATCGAGTCTGACCGTTTGATTTGCGCCCAAACAGCGCGGCAAATTCTCTGGCAAGCCGCCTCCAGTGATATGCGCCATTCCGTGAATTTCCAGCCCTGCCTGTAAGGCTGCTCGAATCGGTTTGACATAAATCTGAGTTGGCGTAAGTAAAACTTCTCCGAGCGTTGCGCCGCCTAACCCACTCGGTCGATCGCTCCAATCAAACCCGCGATCGGTGACAATTTTCCGCACCAAGCTAAACCCATTACTATGGACTCCAGAACTCGGCAGCGCGATCGCCACATCTCCAATCTTGACCTGCGAGCCATCTAGAATCTGACTCTTTTCAACCATTCCAACGCAGAACCCCGCCAAATCATACTCATTCTGCTGATAGAATCCCGGCATTTCTGCCGTCTCGCCCCCTAAAAGCGCGCAGCCTGACCATTCGCACCCTTGCGCGATTCCTTCAACCACATCGGCAAGCTGTTCGGGTAATAATTTCCCGGTCGCTAGGTAATCCAGGAAAAACAGCGGCTCTGCACCACAAGTCAACACATCATTCACGCACATCGCCACCAGATCAATTCCAACCGTGTGATGAATGTCTAATTGATGTGCCAATTTTAACTTTGTCCCAACGCCATCGGTTCCCGAAACCAGTACAGGTTCTTTATACCCACTTGGCAACTGAAACAAACCGCTAAATCCACCTAAGCCGCCCAAAACCTCAGAACGGTATGTACGCTTGACAGAATCGCGGATGCGATCGATAAACGCTCGTCCCGCTTCAACATCGACTCCTGCTTCTCGATAGTCCATACCCGCAACTTGAATCTCGCAAAACATCAGCATACCTCACAAGTTGTATGAAGTTATTGTAAAGTTTCGATGAAGTTCAAAAAAGTTTACTTTGGGAAATTTCTAGCGAAAGCTTCTGTAGGCAAGGGTTTCAGCCTAACGTCAATTTTGAAGATGGCATGAAGTTTTATTTCGCACAGAGACTACCCTGATCCCCTGGGTAAAAACTTCATGCTAGTCTGTTGCAGTTCTGAACTCAGGAGTGAACACGGAGCGAGTACGAGTTGATGCAGCTTAAGTTGTGTCAGTTGGCAAATTGCCACATCTTGGACTCAAAGGTTGAAGTGAATCTCACATAGGATGTATGAACCAAAAATTGATTAGCGGATTGACTGCCGCGCTACTGTGTACCAGTACGATCGGTGCGACTGTTGCCCTTGCAGAGTCCACCCCGGCATCAAGCCAAGGATCTACGGAGTCTAAAACCCCTAAACCGTCTTCCCCAAAGGCTGCTCAGCCTAATGTGGTGAAAGTCGGAGAACAGCAAACCGCCGAATCTGCTCCTGAACAAGACTCGATCGCGAAAATCTATTCGCACGAGATCTCCGGGCGCAAAGCCGCCACCCTCTATGTCCGCAATATCCCTGTTGTTACGTTCATCGGACAAGCTCGCAATCCATCGACCGAAGTGAAAGTCGGCGAGGTGCAAGCCACTCCCTCCCAAGCCGCGAAGCTCAAATATGGTGCTACCCCGGTCGAATCCAGCACCCAGCCGCGCCAGAATTCTTCAACTTCTACCGATCCGATCGTCCGAGCCACCGCGATCGCTGCCCGACTGAACCAACTTCAGCGCAACGGCATTGATGCCAACAAAATCACGGTGAGATGGAACGAAACCAAGTCCGGCGATCAGTTTGTGATCGAGGCAAACAAAAAACAGATCGTTGCCATTGATCCAGAAACAGTTCTCCCCAACAGTACCCGCGATCCTGAGCAGGACGCGCTGCAAGTTGCCAATCGTCTGCGTCGCCTACTCGGTAACGCTGATCCCCTCCGGAGCGTGTCCAACCGCCCAAAACGCGCCCCCGAAGAAATTGCTTTAGGTCCAGTTCGGTTCCGTGCTAGCGGCATGGCATCTTGGTACGGTCCTGGATTTGATGGCAATATGAGCGCCAGCGGCGAGCGATTCAATCAGAACGCGCTGACTGCGGCGCACCGAACACTGCCATTTGGCACAGTCGTCCAAGTGACCAATCTCGATAACGGTCGTACCGTCTCAGTCCGAATTACCGATCGTGGTCCGTATGCGGGAAATCGTCTGATTGACCTATCTACAGGTGCAGCCCGAGTTCTCGGTTTGATCCAAAGCGGCGTAGCCCCGGTTCGGCTTGAAGTTAGAGATTCGAGACAGGCTGGCGCAAACTAATCACTTGACGGTCTCGCAACCCGTCAAGTGCGAAGGTGCAGCGGACAGTTGAATTGTTCACTCCTTTTTAATCGAGCCGCTGCATCAGTCCTTTTAGCTCAATGTCTTGACTCAGATTTTTACTTTGAATCAGAACGCTAAATCCACCAAGTCCCATTGGATTCATCAACTGATGTAGTGCGTCGCGGCGTTGCAATCGGTTTTGTAAATCCTGGGCACTGGTGGTTTCTGTCTGTGTTAGCTGAGCGAGTCGATCGCCCAATCCCAACGACATCAAAAATAATCCTTGCTGTGTTAAGCCAACGGTCTGCAAACCAGAGGATTCTCCTTGAAGCTGCAACGCCGTAAAATCAACGTGAGCCGTAATATCTTGATCGCCTACATATATATAGGGGTCATTGTGATGGCTGTGTTGGTAGTAGCACTGTAATGTGCCTTGCGATCGCATCGGATTATAGTAACGAGAGGCAGGATAGCCGTAGTCGATCGTCAGCACAAACCCCTGATTTAACTTTTGTGCGATCGTATTCATCCAGTCCAATGCGGCTAAATTTACTTCAGTA
>DATJEM010000366.1:0-7173 GCA_035496615.1 Leptolyngbya sp. | reverse complement strand
ACTATAGGTAGTCTCACCGTGACGGATGAAATAAAGCGTTAAAGCCATGAGCAACCCTATGAATAAACAGCATCAAATTCAAGCCGCGACTGCGCCCACCCTCGATCGATGAAGCGCAGTCAAAATGTCGCTTACAGATTAGGCACTCGGAACCTCGATCGCGCACGCTTCACCCGGAGGGCAAACCTGGAGGGCGGGAATATGCCACAGGTCATCCACATATTCTTGGATCGATCGGTCAGAAGAGAATTTGCCCATCCGGACTGAGTTGAGAATCGACATTCGTACCCAATGATCCTGATCGCGATAGGCTTCGCTCACTTCTTCTTGAGCCTCAATGTAGGATTGATAGTCCGCAAGCAGCATAAACGGATCTTGATACAGCAGCGAATTGAGCAGCGGTTTGAATAGAACAGCATCCCCCTTGGAGAAGAAGCCGGATGAAATCCGATCGATTGCGCCTCTCAGTTCAGCATTCTCGTTGTAGTACTTCATCGGGTCGTAGCCGTTGGCTTTGAGGTCTGCAACTTCGGGAGTGGTAAGTCCGAATAAAAAGAAGTTCTCGGCTCCGACTTCTTCGCGAATTTCGATGTTCGCACCGTCGAGTGTGCCGATCGTTAATGCACCATTCATCGCGAATTTCATATTTCCGGTGCCCGATGCTTCTTTTCCGGCGGTAGAAATTTGCTCAGATAAGTCAGCCGCAGGATAAACGCGCTGGGCAAATTTGACGTTGTAGTTTTTCAGGAATACAACTTTGATTTGTCCGCGCACATCCGGATCATTGTTGATCACATCTGCGATCGAAGTGATCAATTTGATGATCAGCTTCGCCATAAAGTATCCCGGTGCAGCTTTGCCACCAAAGATAAAGGTGCGAGGAGTGATCTCTAGCTCAGGATTCGCTTTCAGACGATTGTACAGCGTGACAATGTGTAGCACATTCAAATGCTGGCGCTTATATTCGTGGAAGCGTTTGGACTGGATATCGAAAATGGAATTTACATTCACTTCGATGCCATTCTCTTGTTGAATGTAGTCTGCAAGCTCTTGTTTGATCGCTTGTTTGATCGATCGCCATTCTTCGCGGAATTGGGCATCTTCGGCAAGCGGCTCAAGCTTGCGAAGCTCATCTAAGTTCTTGATCCAACCTTCACCCAGCTTACTGGTAAATAAATTCGCCAGTCTGGGATTGCTCAGAACAATAAACCGTCTGGGTGTCACGCCGTTGGTTTTGTTGTTGAACTTTTCAGGAAACATTTCGGCAAAGTCGTGTAAAACATCGTGTTTTAGCAAGTCGCTGTGCAGTTCTGCGACCCCATTGACTGAGTAGCTGCCTAAGGTTGCTAAGTTCGCCATTCTGACGTAGCGTTCGCCCGATTCGTCAATCAGAGACATCCGTTTCAAGCGAGCCTCATCATTCGGATACTTCGCTTGCACTTCGACCAAAAAGAGCGAGTTGATTTGGTAGATGATCTGTAAGTGTCGCGGCAAAAGTGAACCGAATAGTCCTAATGTCCACCGTTCCAACGCTTCCGGCAGCAAGGTGTGATTGGTATAAGCAAAGGTGTTTTGCGTAATGTGCCACGCCTGATCCCACTCCATATCATGCTCATCGATCAGCAGTCGCATCAGTTCAGCAACCGCGATCGTCGGGTGAGTATCATTTAGCTGAATCGTAAACTTTTCGTGCAGGGTTTCGAGTGGCAATCCGCGACGGTCTTTGTGAATGCGGATCACATCTTGCAGCGCACAAGTGACAAAAAAGAATTGTTGCTCTAGTCGCAGTTGTTTTCCTTGCGCTTGGTCGTCATTTGGATAAAGAACTTTCGTGATGTTCTCAGAAGAAACTTTGTTTCCCACTGCGCCGTAGTAGTCCCCAGCGTTGAACGCGGCAAAATCGAAGGCATCGATCGCTTGGGCTGACCAAAGACGCAACGTATTCGCTGTGTTGGTTTTGTAGCCTAGAATCGGCGTGTCATAAGGAACACCGCTCAAGATACGATCGGGAATCCATTTGACTCGATCGCGTCCTTTGTCATCAATGTAGCTTTCGGTGTGTCCACCCAGTTGAACTTTGACCGCCCATTCTGCGCGCAGCACTTCCCAGGGATTACCATTTTTGAGCCATTTATCGGTGACTTCAACTTGCCAACCATCTTCAATTTCTTGGTCAAAAATGCCGAACTCGTACCGGATGCCATAGCCGATCGCGGGGATTTCTAACGTCGCCATCGAATCGAGATAGCACGCCGCCAATCGCCCCAAACCGCCGTTGCCCAATCCAGGTTCTTCTTCTTGCTCTAGCAGTTGATCAAAGTTGAGCCCTAGTTCTTCAACGGCTTGCCGCATTTGATCATAGATGTCTAGGTTGATCAAATTGTTGCCTAGATGCGGACCCATGAGAAATTCTGCGGATAGATAGCAGACTTCACGCGGTTGCTCTTTGGTGTAGGTTTGGGTGGTGATCAGCCAGTTTCGCAGAATCCGATCGCGTACCGTATACGCCAACGCCATGTAGTAATCATTGAGGCTGGCAATCTCTGGAAACTTTCCCTGGACATAAAACAAGTTGTTCAGAATGGACTGCTTCAGGGTTTCGACATCCAATCCTGTGCGGCTGTCTACCGCCTGAACAATCGCGTTTTCGGCTTGAATTTGAATTTCTTCGGCTTGCATAGGTCTTTGTAGGTTGAACAACTTGAAAGGGTCGGAAAATCGAGTAGAAAATGCTAAAAAATCGTGGGACTGCCGTTAAGGTAGCAAAAAAGCCGTTTTTTCAATAGTAAATAATTCTAAAACTTGGACTGTAGGACACAATACACCGCTATGGCACGATCGATTTTCTGGAATTCTCGAATTGACAAGAGCGCGATCGCGAAAGTAGTAGACAATTGAAACTGCCCGCTAAAATGTTGATGTCGAGAAGGAAGCTTAGGAATGACCTCTACAACCGTAACCACACAGCCGTTTTCTGATCAAAAGCCCGGAACCTCTGGCTTGCGGAAACTCGTCACGACCTTTCAGCAGCCAAATTATTTAGAGAATTTTGTTCAGGCGATTTTCGATAGTATTGGCGATTTTGCTGGACAAACGCTGGTTTTGGGGGGCGATGGTCGCTTCTACAATCGTCAAGCGACTCAAATTATTTTGAAAATGGCGGCAGCAAACGGATTTGGTCGCGTCAAAGTTGGTCAGGGCGGCATTCTCTCGACTCCTGCGACTTCTGCCGTGATTCGCAAATACAATGCCTTCGGCGGGATCATTCTGTCTGCAAGCCACAATCCCGGCGGGGCAGATGGCGATTTTGGCATCAAATACAACACGGGAAATGGCGGACCTGCACCAGAAAAAGTGACGGAAGCGATTTACGATCGCAGTAAAACCATCACTGAATACAAAATCATTGACGCTCCGGATATCAATTTGGATATTCTGGGAACGACGCAGCTTGAAAAAATGACCGTTGAAGTGATTGATTCGGTGATTGATTATGCAGCACTGATGGAATCGCTGTTTGATTTCGATCGCATCCGCCAATTGCTCACAGGTGGGAAGTTTCGGATGTGTATGGATTCGCTCCATGCGGTCACCGGATCGTATGCTCACGCAATTTTTGAAGGTCGCTTAGGCGCACCCGAAGGAACTGTGCAAAACGGGACACCGCTCGAAGATTTTGGCGGCGGACATCCCGATCCGAATTTGGTTTACGCGCATGATTTAGTCGAAGTGATGTTTGGTGAAAATGCGCCGGATTTTGGCGCGGCTTCGGATGGCGATGGCGATCGAAATATGATTTTGGGAAATCACTTTTTCGTCACACCGAGCGATAGTTTAGCGGTGATTGCGGCAAACGCGACGCTAGTTCCGGGATATCGCAATGGGATCACAGGGATTGCGCGATCGATGCCCACCTCTCAAGCGCCCGATCGGGTGGCTGCCAAGCTCGGAGTCGATTGCTACGAAACGCCGACCGGGTGGAAATTCTTTGGAAATTTGCTTGATGCGGATAAAGTAACGCTCTGTGGTGAAGAAAGTTTTGGCACCGGATCAAATCACATCCGCGAAAAAGATGGATTATGGGCAGTGCTGTTTTGGCTCAACATCTTGGCAGTGAAGCAGCAATCGGTTGAAGAAGTGATGAAAGATCACTGGCGCACCTACGGACGGAATTACTATTCGCGTCATGATTACGAAGCGGTAGAGAGCGATCGAGCGAACACATTAATCACGCAGCTTCGCGAAAAACTGCCCACGCTGAAAGGTCAAAAATTCGGCAAATACGAAGTCGAATACAGCGATGATTTTAGCTACACCGATCCGATCGATGGCAGCGTCAGCACCAAACAGGGCGTTCGGATTGGATTTACGGACGGCTCTCGGATTGTGTTTCGACTGTCGGGGACGGGAACTCAGGGCGCAACTCTGCGACTGTATGTAGAACGGTATGAAGCTGATCCCGCAAAACATGATGCTGATCCCCAAATCGCTTTGGGCGAACTGATTGAGATTGCGGATGCGATCGCGCAGATCAAATCGCTGACTGGAATGGACAAACCCACGGTGATTACCTGATCAACTCTCAAAGCTCCGGATAAAATATCTGGAGCTTTCTAGCAAATTGAAGCATTCTCAATCTCCCCCTATGGCTCGTCGCATTCTTCTACAACTCGCAAGCTTACTAATTTTTGGTAGCTCGATTGCTCCCGCCCACAGTCTTACGGTTCCTTTAGCGACTTCTGCCGCTCGAATTCAACAGCGACAAGACCAACAAAAGTTAATTTTCCCGCAAGCTTACGATCTGACTCGCTACCCGATCGTCGATGCCAATGAAAAATACTGGCGCAGCCTCCTCTGGGCAACGGCGGTGATTGAACCCCAAGATCTTTATGTGAAAGAGGCGATCGCGCAAATTCTCACCCTCACGCCGCAGAAACTTTCTCCCGCTCAAAGTCGCACGGTTGAAATGGCGCTACAGATTGGGACACAGCTTTATCTCAGCGATCGAGATCCAAATTTAGAACAACAATTTGTGCAAACGATCGCTCGGAGCCAAAACCCGCAATGGGTCGCAATGTCACTCTCTGCTCTGGCGAAAGGTGGCGCACCGGTCGAGCAACAACAACAATGGATCAATACCATTTCGCGACGCTTTCCGCGATGGTCTGAAAATATTAGTCTCTACACCACGCTTAAAGAACTCACAGCACCGACTGCAACACCTCCTCTTAAAGATTTATTGAAGTGGACGATCGTACCGAATCAACAGCAGCTATACGTATTTTGTAACCACGATCGTTCTCAGCTTTGCGCGGCATTTCTCAAAAACAAACAGGGGCGCTTTGTCCGAGAAAATGGCAGGCTTTGGACAATCCCGCTGATGACGCGATCGTTGCATAATCTTTCTTGGAATTTCTCACGCGGCTATACGCCACAAGGCATCTATCGCATTGAAGGCACAATTCCGCAGCCCGATACAGACTATTTCCGCGCTTATGGCTTTTTTCCGCTGGTATCATTGTTTGCGCCGCTGGAATCTGGCGTAAAAGAGTTTATTCCGGGGCGTAAAGGAACGCTGACCGGAAAGCTAAATGGTTATAATGCTTTACTGCCTCCGAGCTGGCGGAACTATTTTCCGATTCAAGCAAGCTACTGGGCGGGACTAGTGGGGCGAGGCTTGTTTAGGATTCATGGGAGCGGAGAAGCGCCAAGCTTTTTCACGAACAATCAGCAATATCCGCAAAGTAACGGCTGGAATCCTGCGATCGGTTGTCTTTCTGCGCTTGAACTGTACGATGATACCGGAACGCTACGATCGGCGGACATTCCCAAATTGTTAAGCAAGTTAGGAGCAAAACCAACTGGATATCTGGTTGTGGTTGAAACACCGAACAATCCAACCTCGATCGCGGCTCAAATTCAAGCGGTTGCCCGTTAAGCTTATGCGGATCCTTAGCGTTTTTATTTCTATTGCACTGTTAGTTGGAACGGCGCGAACGCAAAGCGCGGTGCAAGCATCGACCGTCACTCAATCTGCCGCAGATTATCGACAATTGGGACTGCAATATCGCAGCCAAGAGCAGTTCCCACAAGCGATCGCAGCGTTTCAAAAAGCTGTCGAACTAGACGAAAAGAACCTTTCCGGTCGAATTGGCTTAGGTTGGACATTGCACTTGGCGGGTCGGCAAAAAGAAGCGATCGACGTGCTTCAAAGCGCCATTCTCTACAATCCATACAACATTGAAACCTTCAACGCTTTGGGAATTGCCTACATGATGAATGGCGATTTAACCAATGCAGTGGCGGCACATACTTGGGCAACCATGCTCGATCGCAACAATGAAATTCCCTACTACAATCTGAGCCTATCTTATGAGCGATTAGCATTGTATGACTGGTCGATCGAATGTGCCAAACGAGCCGCAGAACTAGAGCCGAACAATCCGCATCCCTGGGTAGCACTGGCGATCGCCTATCAAGGACAAGGCGATCGAACCTCTGCCCGACAAATCTATCAGCAGGCGATCAGTGTCGATGCCAGATATCGCGATCGTAGCTTTCTGAACTATCTCAATGAAGCTGGATTTAGTCCAGAACAAATTAAAATCGCACAGCAAGTTCTCGATGCCATCCAATAAAATGCAATTTACCTATCACACGCCTCAGCAACCAGATGAACTCAAACAATTGGGCAATATTCTGACTCAGTGTTTTAATGCCGCTGGTGAACCTGCTTTTCTCAATCGAATCGGGATTGAAAACACTCGAATTTTGCAAACAGAAGGTCAGATTGTGGGTGGTCTTGGGTTGTTGTCTTTAGGGCAGTGGTACAACGGGACAAACATTCCGATGGTCGGTATCTCCGGAGTTGGAATTGCGCCAGAATATCGAGGAAAAGGCAGTGCGATCGCGCTGATGCAGTCTGTTCTACGGGAGCTTTATGCAAAAGAAATCCCCATCTCTGTGCTATTTTCTGCTGCTCAACCTTTATATCGCAAACTAGGCTACGAGCAAGCCGGAACGCTTTGCGCCTGGGAAGTCGATACAAATATCATTCAGTCTAAGCAACAAGTGTTAGAGGTTCGATCGCTTAACTTAGAGTCTGATCAATTTGCGAAACTATACGAACAACAGAAATATCATGGATTTCTCGATCGTAATGCCGTGGTTTGG
>DATJEM010000365.1:0-4400 GCA_035496615.1 Leptolyngbya sp. | reverse complement strand
CAATTAAATATAGAACGCAGCAGATCAGACTCAAAGTCCCCAAAACGCGAGAGTTAGGGGGCGAGGATCGATCGCATTCACGAAGCCATTTGGGATGAATAGCCTACGCGGGCAAAGCGACGAACCTGCCGACAAATTTATTTGAAGATAGTAATCCTCTCGTAAAATCATAAATTCAAATGGAAGCTTTCTTAAAGACCTCATAAAGAATGCCTTTTCCTTACGTAGAAGCCGATCAATTCTCGTATTTTATTGTTAGCCCTTACTCAGTGGTATCTCTGGCTTATATAAGCAAAATATACCGCAAGAAGGCTCATTCACCCGGTTAGACTCACTGATGTTCTTTTGCCAAGTCCAAATTCTGGCTTTGGCACTACCCCTTAAAATTAAGCTTGATGATGAACGCTGTCACAAAGAATCAGGCTTTTCTAGCTTCTCAATCTTCCCCAACCTCGATTCCTTCTGTTGCCGCAGGCAAGAGTATGGTCAAAAATGCTGCTGTTCGCTTAGGCACATCGCCATCCAATCACTCCGAAATGTTGGATATTGAGGCAACCTATTCCCTATCCCCTCTACAACAGGGGATGTTGTTTCATCACCTCTATCAACCTCAATCGGGCATCGATATTGAACAGGTCGTTTGTACCTTTCAAGAAGCTGTGGATGCCGATCGCTTGATCAAGGCATGGCAGCAAGTGATCGATCAATACCCAGCTTTGAGAACTCACATCGCCTGGAATTCGCAGAATGAGCCAATTCAAGCAGTGCGATCGACTCTCAAAATGAGGCTTGAACAGCAAGATTGGCAATCTCTCCCGCCTGCACAACAATCTGAGCAGTTGAGTCAGTTTCTACAAGACGATCGCTGTCGCAGTTTTGATCTGTCTGATTCGCCGATGCGGTTTGCTCTACTTCAAACTGCGCCAGAACTCTATCAGCTTGTGTGGACGTTCCATCACATTTTGCTGGATGGACGCTCGATCGCCCGGATTCTACAAGAAGTTTTTGCACTCTACGACGATGAACCTTTTCAGTTCAGCCCGTCTCGACCTTATCGCGACTACATTGAGCAACTACAGCAGCAAGACTGGTCAAAGTCAGAATCTTACTGGCGGCAGCTTCTAGCAGGCTTCAACACGCCAACCCCGCTGTTGAGCGCTCCCACCTTGCATCCGCCTCAGAAGCAGTCAGGGCACGGCACAGCAGAGATTCAGTTTTCTTCGCCGTTTACCCAATCTTTAAAGTCGTTCGCTCAAGATCATAACCTTACGCCAAATACTTTAGTGCAAGCCGCTTGGGCGCTTTTACTTCATCGATATAGCAACGAAGCGACGATCGTATTTGGTGCAACGAGAGCCTGTCGCCGATCTTTACTATCGGATGGCGATACGGTCGTCGGATTGATGATCAATACGTTACCGATACGGGTCGATGTTTCAGCCGAAACTACCCTTCTCCCATGGTTACAGGCACTACGATCGCAGAATCTTGCTGTCCGTCCCCACGAGAACACGCCGTTGTCTCAAGTACAGACTTGGAGCGAAATCCCCAACGGGACAGCATTGTTCGATAGCTTAGTTGTGTTTGAACACGAGTTTTTGAGCGATCGCATTCATATTAAAAGCAGTCGCGCGGTTGAACTGATTGAACAACCTTCGTTTCCGCTGGTTCTCATTGGCAGCTTAGGAAAAGCCTTAACCTTGAAGCTCTCTTACGATCGACAGCGATTTGAAGCCGCGACGATCGATCGGATGCTGAGTCATCTTCAAGTGCTGCTGTCAGAAATGCTCGCGAATCCGCATCAGAAGCTTGCAGAAATTCCGCTTTTAACTACAACAGAACGGCAGCAGTTGTTATTTGATTGGAATGCAACCGCCACGAACTATCAGCAGCATCTTTGTTTGCATCAACTGTTTGAGGCGCAGGTTAAACGAACACCGGACGCGATCGCGACGGTTTACCATCAGCAGTCATTGACCTATGCCGAAATCAACCAGCAAGCCAATCAAATCGCCCATCATCTACGATCGCTCGGTATAGAAGCAGGGCAGTTTGTAGGCGTGTACCTTGATCGAGGATTAGAGATGATCCCGGCACTGCTCGGAATTCTCAAAGCAGGTGCAGCATATATTCCTCTAGAAACCAGTTTTCCAAAGGCTCGAATCGAGTGGATTCTAGACTCGCTCTCCGTGCAGTGTGTGATGACTCAGGCGCATCATGTTTCGACCTTTAACGAAACTGAATTACCTCAGTTGAAGCATCTAGTTTGTTTGGATGGAGCAGAACTGAATCATCGATCGCGCCGGCAGGTCTGGACGCAACCCGATCTGAAACAACACTCGATCGAAAATCTACCGCTGCATAATACTTCCGAAGATACGGCTTATGTGATTTTTACATCTGGTTCGACGGGTACTCCAAAAGGCGTTGTGGTCAAGCACAAACCTGTGATCAACTTGATCGAATGGGTGAATCGAACCTTCAATGTCAACAGCGACGATCGCGTTTTGTTCATCACTTCGCTCTGTTTTGATCTGTCGGTCTATGACATTTTTGGACTTTTAGCAGCGGGTGGCTCCATTCAAATCGCATCCAGCGAGGATGTTCGCGATCCTCAAGTGCTGATTGATTTGCTGAAATCTGAGCCGATTACTTTCTGGGATTCAGCCCCGCCCGCTCTCCAACAACTATCCCCCTTATTTCCCACGCTGCTCGATCGTGCATCTTCGCTCCGGTTGGTGTTCATGAGTGGCGATTGGATTCCGGTTACATTACCGATCGCGCTGCAAGAAACATTCCCAGGGCTACAAGTTGTTTCACTGGGGGGTGCTACTGAAGCAACCGTTTGGTCAAACTTCTACCCGATCGATCGCGTTGAACCGCATTGGACAAGCATTCCCTACGGCAAGCCGATTCAAAACGCTCAGTACTACGTGCTAGATCCGCAGTTCAATCCCTGCCCGATCGGAGTGACTGGCGAACTATATATTGCGGGAGACTGTCTCGCGTCGGGCTACACTGATCCGGTCAAAACGACGGAACGCTTTCTACCCAATCCCTTCAGTTCAGATCCCCATGCTCGACTGTATCGCACGGGTGATCTAGCCAGATTTTTTGAAGATGGAAACATCGAATTTTTAGGACGGATTGATCACCAGGTCAAAATTCGCGGCTATCGGATTGAACTAGGCGAGATTGAAGCAGTCCTATCGCAACATGATGCAGTGCGAGACTCGATCGTGATGGCACAAGCAGATCAGGGTGAAAAACGACTGATTGCTTATGTCGTCCTAGACTCTGACCTAGATGCCAATACGCTGCGACAACATCTACGCGAACAGCTTCCAGAGTATATGATTCCGTCTGCGATCGTCTTTTTAGACGCGATTCCGCTGACTCAAAATGGCAAAGTCGATCGCGCGGCATTACCCGTGCCAGAAGCGACTTACACGGCAAGCTCTGATGTGATTGAAGTCTCTCAGAACCCGCTTGAACGTCAATTGCTGTTCATTTGGGAAAGAGTTCTAGAAATTCAGCCGATCGCAACGACAGATAACTTCTTTGATTTGGGCGGCAACTCGCTCACTGCGGTCAAGCTAATCAATCAAATCGAAAAAGCTTTTGGAAAACAACTTGCGATCGCATCCTTGTTTCAGGCTCCAACGGTCGAACAGTTTGCTGAAGTTCTCCGCGATGGGCGACCTGTCGATCCCTGGTCAATCATCGAAATTACGCCGCTAAACGGAAAAAAACCGCCCATCTTTTGGTGTCAGAACTATGGGGATATGATTCCTCACCTTGACCCGGATCAGCCTTTTTTTGCAATGGAATCGGGCTATCAGCAAATCAAAAATCCGGAAACTCACATCAAAGACTTAGCGGCTATCTATGCCAATCTCATTCGCCAAATTCAGCCCGAAGCACCTTACTTACTCGGAGGATATTGTTTTGGCGGCTATGTGGCGTTAGAAATTGCTCAAATTCTACGATCGCAGGGTCAAGAAGTCGCTCTACTCACGCTGGTTGAAACGTTTGGTCCTGATGTGCCCTACTACCAGCGCCAATGGACGCTCCGCAGTACTTTGATTCAGGCTGCTAGTCTTCGACGGCGCATTCTTTCGGTTTTCGATCGTCGCCAGCATCAGCTTGAAGATCAAAGAAATGCGAAACAGACAGGCGGCAGAATCGTAAAGACTATTTTGCCACCCCCTGAACCCATTCGGAAAGCTGTACAAAGCTACGTTCCTCAACCTTACTTAGGTCGGGTGGTTTTATTTGAGGCTGAACTCAGTTCTCTCAAATCTGTTTTCGCTCCGAAAGGGTTCTGGGGGAAAGTGTTTCAGGGCGATTTCACGATCGAACGTGCGAAAGGAACTCACCAAACCGTCGTTTTCCATGCG
>DATJEM010000364.1:0-3445 GCA_035496615.1 Leptolyngbya sp. | reverse complement strand
AAAACCCTCTTTAATTCTCTTGGGAGATTCTTATGAACAAAGGTGAACTCGTTGATGCAGTGGCGGAAAAAGCAAGCGTCACAAAAAAACAGGCGGATGCTGTCTTGTCGGCTGCGATCGAAACGATCGTCGATGCGGTATCGTCTGGCGATAAGGTAACATTGGTCGGATTCGGCTCGTTTGAATCGCGTGAACGCAAAGCGCGGGAAGGACGCAACCCCAAAACCGGGGACAAAATGGAAATTCCGGCAACTCGCGTTCCGGCATTTTCAGCGGGTAAGCAGTTCAAAGAAAAGGTTGCGCCCGACGACTAAGTTCGATCGATTCGCGTCTGTGCCCACAGTTGTAAATTGCAGGAAACGATTTTGGTTCGTCCAACGCACGGGGGAAATTTATCTTGGGCAGCAGGTCTTGCTGGCTGTTCCCCCGCTGCCATTCTTGATTTTTCTGCCAGCATCAATCCGTTGGGAACGCCTCGATCGGCGATTGAGGCGATTCAAGCTCACTTGCCATTATTGCGGGACTATCCCGATCCAGACTACCAGGCGGTACGATCGACGCTGGCTCAAATCCACTCGCTTTCCCCAGATTGGATCTTGCCCGGAAATGGCTCTGCGGAGTTGCTAACGTGGGCGGGGTGGGATTTGGCAGAGTTGGCTCAGACTCTGGTGTTCACCCCTGCTTTTGGCGACTATTTTCGAGCGCTCAATACGTTTAACGCCAAGATTCAGCGATGTCCAATTGATCAAGACATTCAAAGTTCAAGATCAACTGGATTGTTGTTGAACAATCCGCACAATCCAACGGGAAAACTGTTCGATCGTGGCTGGATTCTAAAGCAGTTAGATCAGTTTGAATTGGTTGTGGTGGATGAAGCGTTTATGGACTTCTTGCCGCCCGATCGAGAGCAAAGTTTAATTTCAGAGGTGCAGAACTACCCGAATTTGGTGATTTTGCGATCGCTGACCAAATTTTACGCTTTGCCCGGATTGCGGTTTGGTTATGCGATCGCGCATCCCGATCGGTTGAAGATCTGGCAGCAACGGCGCGATCCCTGGTCAGTCAATAGTTTGGCAGCGGCGGCGGCTGAAGCGGTTCTGCAAGATTACGACTTTCAAAACCAAACGTTTGAATGGCTCAATTCTGCGCGTCCACAGCTTTTTGAGGGATTGCAAGCGATTCCCGGATTGTCTGCGCTCCCTGGCGTTGCAAATTACTTCTTAGTCCAATCCGAACGTTCTGTCCCGCAATTGCAGACACAATTACTAGAACACGATAAGATTCTGATTCGGGATTGCCTGAGTTTTCCGGAACTGGGCGATCGCTATTTTCGGGTTGCGGTTCGCTTAACGGCGGAAAATCAACGATTGCTTGATGGGCTGACTTCATGCCTGCTGACTACGACTTCATAATTATTGGCTACTCGGAAACTGGAATTTATGCGGCTATGCAAGCGGCTCGAAAGCGTGCCAGAGTGGCGCTGATTGAGCAAGGTTGCCAGCCGAATTTGAGGCGCGATCGTGCCCTTGCAAAGGTGGCAAAGACGATTGATCAAACGGATCGCTCGTTCTTCAATCTTGACTCAAATTTATTGCAGTTTGATGCGGCAAATCGATATGTGGATGCGATCGCGCAATCTCATCAAGAACTCTACGATCCTGCAAGACTGGCGGCGTTGGGCATCGAATTCATTCCAGGGTCGGGTGAGTTTTGCCGCAAGCCACAGACCGGATTTACGGTGCAGGGTCGGATGCTCAAAGCACGAGCCTATCTGCTTGCGGTAGACTACGTGCCGATAATTCCTGAAGTTTTAGGGTTATCAACGGTTCAGTTTCTCACGCCAGGGTCAATCCTTGCGAGAATTCCAGCTTCGCTCGTGATTGTGGGGGATGATCCGATCGGGGTCGAACTTGCCCAAATGTATGCACGATTGGGCGCACAAGTGACGATGTTGATTCGTCAGGCGCATCTATTGGCGATCGCAGATCTCGAAGCTGCTTTCTTGGTGCAATCAGCCCTCGAAGCTGAAGGAATCCGAGTGATCAATGCGTTGCACATTCGAGAAATCCGGCAGCGCGGAGATTTGAAATTAATTGAGATTGAAAACGATACGATCGAAGCCGAAGAACTCTTAATCGCGATCGGCTGGCAGTCTCATCTTGCAGGTTTGAATCTGCCAGCGATGGACATTCTAGAGCCGATTCAACTCAACAACCGCTTACAAACCTCTCACTCCCAAGTTTATTGGATTGCTCATCCGATGCAGTCGATCGCCCGGTATCAAGCTGATGTTATTTTGAAAAATCTTTCATCACTGCCAATTTTCAAAGTTGATTACGATCGTGTCGTTCAATCCGTTTCAACCGATCCCGAATTCGCTTGGATCGGACTGACTGAAACTCAAGCAATTCGCCGTTATCGTCGTGATGCGATCGTATTACGCCAGCCGTTCAACACAGTGATGCAGGCGCAAATCACCGGAAATACTACGGGACTGTGTAAATTAATTGTGCGACGTGATGGGCAGATTTTGGGCGCACATATGGTGGGAGAGAATGCGATCGAGCTAATTCATCTCATCTCGATCGCCATGTCTGAAAATTTGAAGATCCAACGCTTCGATCGGTTTTCTTTTGCGTCTCCAGCATTCTCAGAAGTGTTCAAAAATGCAGCTTACGAATGGCGCAATTTGACCCGAAACAATTTCTTTCAAGACGTGCAGGAAAGCTATTTTGCTTGGCAAAGAAGACGCACAAAATGAAGCAATTCGCCAAAAAAGACAAGCTTCACCACCAGCGGATGAATGACTCTGAAAAAGCGCAATCGTATCGCGATCGCGCCCTTGAGTGGTTAAACCCGCGCTAACGTCACTCGCTCAACCTGATCTTGATACTTACCGCGTCGATCGTCGTAGCTCACCGCACAAGGCGCACCTTCAAGGAACAACAACTGCACAATCCCTTCATTCGCATAAATTCGACAGTCTGCGCTTGATGAATTCGAGAATTCCAGGGTCAAGTGCCCTCTCCAACCCGCTTCCGCCGGAGTCAGATTTGCAATCAGCCCAATTCGCGCGTAGGTCGATTTTCCGATGCAAACGACCGTCACATTGTTGGGCACTTCCAACCGCTCTAGCGCTACCCCCAAACCATACGAATGAGCAGGCAAGATAAAAAAGCTGCCATTATCATCGTGATGCAACGCCGCAGGCTCTAAATTGGCATCGCTAAAATTCTTTGGATCAACCACCGTTCCGGGAATGTGCTTAAAGATCCGAAACTCAGACGGAGACAGCCTCAAGTCATATCCGTAACTGCTCAACCCATAGGAAATTACAGGCAGTCCCTGCGATCGTCGCACTAACTGAGGCTCAAACGGCTCGATCATGCCTTCCCGCGCCATCTGCGTAATCCAGGTATCGTTCTTGATCATGATGTGTTTTAGG
>DATJEM010000363.1:0-8613 GCA_035496615.1 Leptolyngbya sp. | reverse complement strand
TAAACGGTTAAATTCTGCACCTGCCGCTTCGAGGCGGGCTTGATGCGATTCGGTCGTTCCATACACCCAATATTGGGGATTGCGTAACAGGGCAAGTGACGCTTCTTGTAGCACTTGAGCCAAGCCTTCGGACGTGTCGGTATTGGCTTTTTCACCGATGCGATCGAGATCTGCTTTGAGTTCCCGCGCTTGGGCAAGCAGTCCAACTTGCACTTTCGCGACCGAAACGGTTGGAGTTGTGTAACCCAACTCGTTGCCATCATCGCTGGCGCGTCGGAAGCTATTGACGACGAAGCTCGCAAGCGAAATCAGAATCAAAATCGAGAACAGTCCCCCAAATCCGCCACCTGTCGCAAAGAAGGGAAAGTAGACAAAGGGGAAGAAGCCGCCGCCGCCACCACCGGGATAGTAGCCGCCGCCTCTAGGGGGAGTAACTGTCCGACTCGGTGAGGAAAACCCGCGAGAAGGCATTCTGAATGATCCACCGCCAATGCGTCCACCGCTTGCCGCGAGAGCGCTGTCGGCATGACTGAATGCTAAAGTCAGTACCAGCGCGATCGCGAGTGCCGGACGAATCAACGTTTTAAACAGGTTTGAAATCTTCATAAGTCTATTCCTATCGCTTATCCAGACATAGACAAGCCTTTTTCTACTTGCCGTCCGGTTTCTCTTTACTCTTTGTTACAGAGTTTTAAGCTAACAGATCTACTGTATCGCGTTCCTCAGCGGTTGAAAACGTCTTAAGCCATAGGTTTAGGAGAGATAACCGTACTAGAGCGGGGTTGGGAAGTTTAGTTGATCGATTCGGGTTAGCCATCCGCAACCCTAAACGCATCAGGATCGAAAGCTGCGATCGTTGAGACTAGAAGAGCAAGAATTTCGAGGGCTTCGTGCGCGGCAGTCTCAGAATTGCTCATGCAAAAACCTAAGTTATTCTCTCTTAAACGGCTGTGAGCGAACCGTTATCCCCCGCCTACGATCGTGACAATTTCCAATCGATCGCCGTTTCTCACTTCTGTACTGTCCCAAAATTGTCGATGTAAAATTTCGCCGTTGTACTCAACCGCAACCAAGCGCGGATTCATTCCCCGTGATTCGAGAAATTTTGGCAACGTCAAGGCAGGTTCGCAGGTTTCAGTCTCGCCATTTACTTGCAGCGTAATCACGGTGCCTCCCACGGATCGGAAGTGGAATGAGACTGAGAACGACGCTTTTGGTCAAGTTGGGCAACGAAGAACTGGGTCGCAAACGTGGGCTGATCCGCTTGCATAATTGCCCGAACCACTGAAACGCGCTCTGCTCCCGCACCGAGAACTTCGTAAACGTTTTGGGTATCAATGCCACCGATCGCGTACCAGGGAATCGAGCAGTGTGCCGCTGCGTAGCGCACGTATTCTAATCCGGCAGCGGGTCTGCCAGCTTTGGTCGGCGTTTCGTAAACGGGACCGACTCCGACGTAATCCGCTCCTTCTGCGATCGCTCGATCCAATTCTTCGGCACTGTGAGTCGATCGACCAATAATTTTGTGCTGACCAAGCATCTGACGTGCCCACTCTAAGGGCAAATCTTCTTGTCCGAGGTGAACGCCATCGGCATCGACCGCAAGCGCCAGATCAACACGATCGTTGACAATAAACAGCGCGTCATATTCGCGGCACAACTGGCGCATTTTTTCGGCATTCTTCAGGCGGGTTGAATCGTCGGTTTCTTTGTCTCGATATTGAACGAGCGCCAAACCACCCTGTAGGGCTGATTCTACGGTTGCAAACAGGCTGTCAGAAGGAGAGGTGACAAGATAGAGCCGAGCAGATTCAAGCCGCTGACGACGCTGAACCGAGAGCAAGCGGCTTTCGAGCGTATATACCTCGTAGCGCATTTGTTTGACCGCGATCGCCATATCAGCGTGATCCACCTTGCCATACTCTTCTAGCACCCGCAAAGCCTCCTCAACGCGCGAGAGGTTCGCTTGCAGCACTTGTTCGACACTCCGGCGAGTTGCCTCTTGAGGATGCGTTAAATCTGTTCCTGGATCGGCTGGCGTGTTGCGAGCTGCCCGAAACTCTGGAAGATGCCATTGAGCCAGTTCTTGTCGCCAGTGTTTGCACTGTTCGGTCAAAGCGACATCGTTCAAGCCAAAGCGACACCATTCTTCGACCACCCGTAAGCCTTCGCGGGCACGATCGAGGTTCGCATCTAAAATTCGGTACAGTGCTGGCTGCATAAAAGGTTGGAACGGTGCAGAGTTGCCCATTGGATCAGACCTATTGATTGTTTATCGTATCAGGGTGCGAAGCGCGCCGCTTTTATAAAGTTTTATGAACTTACTTGACCTCCGTAGAGATACAGAGAAAATAAGTTCAGTCTGGTGATTTGCGTAGAAACCCGCCCTTGCTCCAGGTTCCAGTGGTTTCACAGAGGTCGATTGTGATTCTGAATGTAGACTGAACAGTCTATCAATGATTCATAACGACCGTTATGTTATCCGAACAAGCCGTGTGTAGGAAGACGATCGTGAATATCTCCCCCCAACTCCGCTTTTGTTTCTCCGTATTTGCTGTATCAAGTGTATCGGGACTGATTGAATTTGCTGCAATTCCTGCAAACGCAAATCCGCTACCTGTGCAAATGGCTCAATCGACTCCTGCGGTGATTTATGTAAATCCCGCGATCGGCAGTGATGGGGCTTCCGGTCAAGGGCAAACCCCGCTGAAAACGATTACCGTTGCGCTCGATCGGGCTACATCCGGAACGACGATCATGCTAGCGCCAGGAACTTACAGCATCGAAACGGGGGAGGTCTTTCCAATTCAACTGAAGCCTGGGGTCGCGATTCAAGGTGATCCCCGTGATCGCGGGCAGAGTGTGATCATTCGGGGCGGGGATACTTTTTTGAGTCGATCGTTTGCGCGGCAAAATGTTACTTTTTTGGGTGCGGATCGCGCCACGTTGGCGGGCGTGACGGTGACAAATCCCGACCCGCAAGGATATGGGCTTTGGACAGAATCCAGCAGTCCGCTGATTGTTGCAAATACCTTTACAGGCAGCGGACATGATGGCGCTTCGATCGTTGGCAATAGCGCCCCGATTCTGAAAAACAATTATTTCTATCAAAACGGCGCAAACGGCATCACGATTTATGGAACCTCACGCCCGGAACTTCAGGAGAACATTTTCGAGCGCACTGGATTTGGGATAAATATTGCTCAGAATGCGGCTCCAAAACTGGTTGGCAATCGGATCACTCAAAACAAAGATGGCATTGTCATTCAAGGAAATGCTCAACCGACTTTGCGCAACAATGTGATTGATAGCAACGATCGAGATGGCATTGTGGCAATTTCACAATCGCGCCCGGATTTGGGAACCTCTAGCAATCCGGGTAACAATACTTTTTTGAGCAATCGCCAATTTGATATCAATGCTCAAAGAAGTACGCAAACTCTTCCCGCTTTTGGCAACCAGATTTCAGCCCGGACAATCGGGCGGTTAGATCTTTCTGGAGTTGCCAGCGTTCCTGCCCTGATTACGAATGTAGCATCTTCTGGAGGATCGGGACAGGCTCGGCTGGCTCCACTTTTACCGATCGCCCGTTCGGTCAGCTTCCAGAGCGATCGCACTTTGCCTCAATCTGGAGCGATCGAAATTCCGGTTCCGGCTCCGCTCGCTGCTTCTGCTCCCGTCGTCCAGCGACCGATCGCCCGCTCTGCGTTTCGGCGTCCAGCGGTTTCATCACAAGGCGCAGCACTCCCGATCGCCCGCTCTGCGTTTCCGCGTCCAGCAGTTCCCGTTCAGAACGCAGCACTCCCGATCGCTCGTTCCGCATTTCCGCGCCCCGTGGCTCCATTACAAATCAATACAATTCAAACTGCCCTGATCCAAGTTCCGCAAGCAAGTGCGCCTCGACGATCGACTCCTTCAGGAATTCTGCCCGTTCCGCGAATGACTCCCCCCATCGGGAACACCAGCGGCGCTAATGTCCGAGTTTGGCGGGGCGGTGGATCAGGTGAATCAGGCGGATCACGGATCAGTCAAGCGAAAAGTCTGGGGTTTCGGTTTCGGGTGATTGTGCAAGCGATCACCGATTCTGCTCAGGCACAAGTTCGATCGACTGTGCCAGATGCGTTCTCGCTGCGGGGGCGCAGTGTGATGCAGGCGGGCGCGTTTCGGGATCGTTCAGAAGCCGATGAACTGCTCCAAATTTTGCTCAATCAAGGACTGCCCGCTTCGATCGAGCAAATTTAGGTGAATTTCACCTTTGATCAGGCGTTGACTTTATTTAATGCCTGATTTTTCGCGGGGCTGAACCTTTTAGAATAAAGAAGTGAATCAGAACCAGCCATAGGATCACTTCATGGATATTGTCGAATTTCTTCAGCAAAGCGCCGGTAAATGGTTATCGATGCGAACGAGCCATCAGTCCGCCTTCAAGCAGCAGGAGGGTGGAAAATCTACGATCGAAATCGAACTCTTAGAAAAATCTGATCCGGCAGTGATTCAGCTTTGTGCCCAGTACAAAGTTGATCCCGAAACTGCCTTGTGTGGGGCGCGGGTGATGTGGGACGGCACGATGGAAGGAAGCGGAGAAAAGCGTGCTGGATCGACGGTGTTAGTGCCGATCGCAGATTCAGAAAATCCCGCTTCCGGCAAGCTGCTGCGCGAAATGGGATACGGCGACAAAGCCCCCGTTGCGGGTCGATATGAGATGACGGAAAATAATGAACTGACGCTGACGACAGAAGATGACACGATGTATTCCAAAGAGCGGTTTTGGTTTGAAAGTCCCACTGTCCGCTTCCGACACAGTATCTTGAAACGATTTGACGGGTTCAGTATGGCATCCTTTTGTTCTGAAGTGCGAATGGGTGGGGGTACCCCCAAAGCGACGGAGCAAACGACAGAACAAGCCGCAGATACCGCAACAGCGAATCGTTAAGCTCGAATCGTTAAGCTCGACTGCGATCGATTCGTTCCGGGTCGATCGCTTCTTTTTCCGCCACTGCTTTGAGCTTGCTGTGAAACTCGGACTGCTTTGGAGTCGGCATAAATTGATGAATGGGCGGATGCACTTCATCAGAAAGCTCTAGAGACGGTTCTAGGTCTGCGGCAGTTCCGTTTAAGGCAGACTGCTCGACTTCTTCAGGCTGCAATTTCGTTTTGACCGCTTCAGCAGACGCATTCAGGCTTGAAGTTGCTTGCTCGATCAAGGTTTCAACGCCTGCTTGAAGTTTGGCAACTCGATTCAGCAAAATTTCTGGAGTTTGATCGACCCTTAACGGGGCAACTCCTGGCGGGTAACTCGGAGCGATCGCAGGCGGTGGAATTGGCTCGATCGCGGAAACATCCTCGGCGGCATCTTCGGGCACAATCGGTTCAGCAATAGCCGCCCAAGCGGGCAGAGTAGGTGAGGGAGAACTCGTCGATCGAGCGGGTGTAGAGGCTGGGGGTAACACAGCCGTCTCTAGAGATAGCGGTTTCGGCTGTGTAGACTGATTTAAATTGCGTGGGAAGTTTTGACAAACGAGACGCTCAAACTCGTAATTAAAGTGATAACAAGCTTGCTGCCGACGCTGCCAAAGCTGCAAGATTTGCTCAACCGAAATTGCTTTATATCGCCCTTGATACAGCGCTTCAATCACTGCCCAGCGCACCCAGGCTGTAGAGTATTTTGCCTGCCACTGCTCGATCAACTGACGCGCAGTATTTCCACCCAAATCAAATCCGTAGTGAATCAGTAAATCCACTACATGGGTGGTCGCCTCCTGCCATAGAGACGCGCCAGTGTCACTGGAGAAGCCTTTCGCCGGATCTGTCATCATAACCCGCTATTCTAGGGCAAAACAGAGATTTTTTCCTTTACCCAAGAGCATTTCTTTGAAATCAACTGACGATCGCTCGTCTTTCGAGTGTAATAGAATTCTTACTGCGGCGATCGAATCACGCCTCCCTCGACTGGAATGATCCCGCTGCCTGTAAACGGTTCAGTACTGCCCCGAATCCAGTTGAAATCACTAATTTCAAAGCTAATTGATCCAAGCTGTTGGACTGGATTATACCGCAGCGCAATTCCGTAGGTACGGCGCTTGTACTCTAAGAAGTAATCGGTGCTAATTTCTCGACCTGTTTGCACGTTGTAAGCGGTTTGAAATCCGATCCGAAACGGTCCGTAAAGCTGCTGAGTGATGCCTGCATATAAAATACGATCGTCCGCAATCCGGTCGAACAGAAACGGAGATAGCCCCGCTCGAAACGCTTGAGAATAGGTGATGTTGAAGGCGGTGTAGTCCAAAAACGGACGAGAGAAATGCCCGAACTGACCTAATAAACTCACGGCTCCGTTAATACTATTTTGGTTATCTCCATTGCTGTACGAGGTTGCGACACCCGTGACTCCCACTGCCACCGCTAGATAAGGGCGAATCGGAGTGGGCGTGTATTTCAAGCCTTGATCGGGTGTGGCAGGAAGCGTTTTTCCTTGCCAGAGGGTAAACCCGCGACTCAAAGCGGCACTAGCTTGAAAGCGTCCTAAGCTGATGCGGTTATTCGCGCGAACCGGATTGAGCAAATCAATGCGATCGGTATCGGCATTCACAAACTGATAGCCGACTTGGTAGCTCAAATTCACCCCAGTTTTGCCGATCGGGACGATCGGAGAGAAAAACAGTGCGCCAATGCTGCTTTGGACATCTTGAAAACCGAGTGAATTGTTGAACAAACGATCGCGATAGCTCGCTTCCAAACTTAGGGTATGTGTGCCAATTAGCTGCTGTGCCCGGAGACTACCGCGCAAATTGGTTTCCAAGCGGCTGAAGTCGAGACTCGTCAAAACACCGTCTCCCCGAATCACCGTCCGAGGACTCAGCGCAGCAGATAAGCGAGTTCTGACCCCAAACAGGTTGGCGATATTACTGCGATCTTGAACCGCTCTTTGTACAAAGAACTGAGGCGTGATTGTAAATTCGATTGGCGTGAGCGGAAAAACATTAATCTCGCGCTCAATGAACAGTCCGCCGCGATCTTCTCCGTCGTATCCGAAGTTCACCAAAGCAGGGGTTTTCTGGCTGCGATCTAACACGATCGTGCGATTCGGTAACGGCAGCGAAAACCCTTGATCAAAGACCAAGCGGTTTCGGGTCGTCCGAATTTCATCTCGCAGTGGCGAAACCCGTTTTAGTTCTGCGCGTTCGGCTCTCAGTTCCAGTTCAGGGGGTGAAAAGGGATCGTTCGTAATGCGAATATTGCGTGCCTGAAAGCCTTCAGGATAGAACTCGATTTGCGCTGCCTCAAACCGCAAACGGCGCACCGTTCCTCCGGCTTGGGGAACAACGGCGGCACCGCTAGAGTTGCGTTGCGATCCGACGCTGAACCGGATTCCTCCCGCTTGAGAAATGTTGTTTTGTGTCGCACTGACCCGATCGCCAACTGAGCCAGTTGGAACGACTCCCGCTGTAATATCGGTCGGCAAATTTGGGTTGAGATCCGCTCCTGCAGTGGGAATAAAAATTTCGCCGCTGGCTTGTTCGACGGTTCCTTCTTCTTGAATCAGGTTGTAGCGAAACCGTTGCCCTCGAAGCACTTGATCGCCTCTGGTCAGCGTGACGTTTCCATCGGCGGCTGCCAGTCGATTCAGCAAATTCACCTGTAAGCGATCGCCTGTCAACAATGCACCGCGAAACCGCAAGGAAACCTTTCCTTCTGCCGTAAACACTTGGCGGAACTGATCATAAGTTTGGCGATCGGCTTTCAACTCCAAAATGCCTTCGTTGGTCAGTCGTCCGGTTGGGATGTTGCCGGGGTTCGGAATGGGATTTGGAGGAGGAGTGGGATTTGGAGGGGAATCGGGGGAAGGAATTGGCAATGGAGCCGAGGGCGGAGGAGGCGTTTGGGCAAAAGAGGGAGATGCGATCGCATAGTTCCATTGCGGTTCTGAGGCGGAAACGGCTTGGGTTCCAGCAAGATCGTCTGATCGGCGAGAAGAATTCTCAAGTTCGATCGAGGTTTCGGGGGGTGCAGGTTCGACCCGTGTGGCGGTATTAAGAGGCTGTGAGACTGTTTGAGCGGATTGGACAATCGCAGGTGGGTCAGAAGGAACCGGATAGGGCATATCTATAAACGTTCGACGCGAAGCCAAAGGCAGGGAACAGCATAGGCACTTTAGCGGATTGACGGGAAGTTAAGCAAATAGATTCCAGCGGCGCATCATCAAAGCTTCTCGCTAAAAAAGGGCAGCAGTCTGCCCTGGCGTTTTCACGATCGAGAATCGTTTATTCTAAGTCTCTGCGATTGGGGTTACGGGAAGGATCGTTTGAAAGGAAGCCGAAGATGAAGATACCAACGAAGAAAGCAACCGTGATGTAGACGGCAATTTTAAGCGTGATCATGCAAGTGACTCCAAAACGATGGAAAGCAGTTAGGCAATTGTCCTTCCATCTTACAGGAGTACGGGAGCGTTTTAGTGCCGACCCTTAAGCCGCTCAGGGCAAACGCAAGAAAATCATTGAGGTAGGATTTCAAGCAGGCACACAAGACATGAAATTCATGAGTAGATGGAGAGAATTTTCCGAGTTGCTCTGGATGTGAATGAAAGGTTCCCAGTAGGTTCTATCATGCTTCCTC
>DATJEM010000362.1:0-8369 GCA_035496615.1 Leptolyngbya sp. | reverse complement strand
AAGTCTTTGACTTCTCCTTGATAGTCATTTGCCATCGTTAGAACAGTACGATCGCCGTTTCGAGCGATCGCGACTTGAGATGCTTGATTGTAGAGTTTTGCATCTGCCTTCGCAACATAAAACCCACAGAATGCCCAAGCTTTCGGAGCCAGGATGAAGCCGCTCAAACAAACAATGAGTACAGTACATAAAATGCGGAGTAATCGCATATAGACTTCCTTAGATTGATTTAGATTGGTTTAGATTGATAAAGGTGCGATCGTCGCTGCATCCGGCTTTGGGGCTTGCCAGGAGAACTGAGCATCAGGAAAAATCCGATCGAGAACAATGCTGAGAGGAGCGAACGCGAACAGTGCCCAAAACGGCGCGGTTGAGATAAAGTACTGATTTCGCAGGATAAATGTTAGACCTGCGATCGCGATCGCCCAGACGATTCGCCCTATCTGAGAATTGGGAATTGTTCGTGGATCCGTGATCATAAACAGAGCAAACATCAGCAGTGAGCCACTCATCAATCGATGCTGCCAAACGTCCCAAGTCCACCCTAACCAAACCGTCCGAACCGCTTCTAGCCCGCTATAAGCTGCGAGAAATGCGATCGTTGTATCCCACCGACCCACGCGGTTCAGCACCAATCCTCCCGTAACCAAAAACAGCACTGCATACCAGCTTTCTTCGCCCCATTGCCCCGGCGATACCCACGCATCCGAAGTGAGTAACAACGCTGTAATGATGCCAAAATTTCCTGGATTAAAGATGTGCTTTTCTCCCACGCGCAGCACAAACTTGCTAAGAATGGCGGCAGCGCAAGCAAGAACGATCGTTTGGTAATGATCGGCTCTTAACAATACACTCAGTCCCAAAGCAGTGATGAAAGCGCTGGGAAGCGTTTTGAGAAAGGGGCGTTTTGTCAGTTGGCTGAGCATCCATTGCACCCCCAGACAAGTCACGATCGCGGTTACGATCAGACTGAGATGCAGTGTCCAATCTCTCGTGATGATCCCAATGAGCAGAAACAGTGATAGAAAGAGAATCTGATAAATTCGAGCATCTTGAAACATAGAGCAGACCTTTTCTCCGCTTGTCGGATAGCGCTCATTATGTTGCTCTCTGAACTAAAAAATCAGGCTCGTTACAGATTGAGAAACGAGAGGATCAAGCAATGGGTAGGCTTCTCATGGTTTGGAGCCTTTGTAAGCACATGGCAACTGCGACCCTCTATGATGGAGATGAGGACATCTACTAAGCGCTACAAGCCGGGGCGAAAGGTTATTTGCTCAAGAGGGCACAACTCGAAGAGATCGTAGCTGCCATTCGCCTAATGTTCAAGAATCAGGGCGATATTCCACCTCAAATGAGGGCGAAATTAGCAGAGCGAATGGGGGCACCGAGTCTGAGCGATCGTGACTCCTGCATCCGCTCCCCCTGGGATGCTAAACCAGCGTGATTCTAGCTGCCCTCCACGAGGTCACGATAGGCATCGGCTGACATTGCGCTATCTAGTTCTGAAGGATCGCTCACCTGCACCTTAATCATCCATCCCGACGTATAGGGAGCATCCCCTAACTTTTCGGGAGCATCTACCATTTTGGCATTTGTCTCTAGCACTGTGCCGCTAACGGGAGACTTCAGATCTTCAACGGCTTTCACCGATTCTACCGTGCCGAAGTTTTCGCCCTTTTGCACGGTCGCACCTGGCTCCGGCAGTTCCAAAAATACAATGTCGCCAAGCTGATCGATCGCGAATGCCGTAATCCCGATCGTGGCGGTATCACCATCGAGTTTGGCGTATTCGTGAGAGTCAGCGTATTTCAAAGTATCGGGGTATTCAAATGCCATAGCGCGATCGAGGGGTCAAATTGCTTTTCTATTCTATTTCGTTGCGCGATAGAACGGACGCTTTACGACGATCGCCCGATAAGTTTTGCCTCGAATGCCAATGTCTACTTGCTGTCCTGGTTTTGCGAATTCGGTCGGAACATAACCGAGCGCGATCGCTTGTCCGATCGTGGGCGCTAAGGTTCCACTGGTGACAATTCCCACCGTTTCACCGTTTGAGAAAATTGGGTAATCGTGACGCGCAATATTGCGCCCTTGCATCTGTAAGCCGACGAGCCGCTTTTTCACGCCGTTTTGCTTTTGGTGTTCTAAAGTCGATCGCCCGATAAAATCGCCCTTTGTATCAAGATGCACTGTCCAACCGAGTCCCGCTTCTAAAGGCGTAGTGGAATCGTTGATATCTTGCCCATAGAGTGCCATTGCCGCTTCTAATCGCAGAGTGTCCCGCGCTCCTAATCCGCAAGGAGTCACACCCGATTTTAAAAGCGATCGCCACAGTTCGATCGCGACTGCTGGATCGAGCATGACTTCAAAGCCATCTTCTCCGGTATAGCCTGTGCGGGCGAGAAATGCAGAATAACCAAGAATATTTGCTTCTAAATGTCCGAAGGCTTTGAGTTCTGAAAGATCTTGATCCGCGATCGCGCTTAAATATTCAACTGCCTTTTTTCCCTGAACCGCAATCAGCGCTTGGGTATCAGACAAATCGGTGAATTCGATCGTGCGCCTGTCTAAGTTTGCCAACATCCAATCGCGATCTTTGTGCGTTGTCGCCGCATTGACAATCACAGTCCAGCGATCGTCGCCTTGAAAATAGAAGATCAAATCATCGATAATGCCGCCTTCAGGATTGAGCAGCACTGTGTATTGAGCTTGTCCGGGCTGGAGTCGGCTTAAATCGGACGGAACCAATCGCTGAATTTGGGTCAGGGCATCTTTGCCGACGATCGTAAACTTGCCCATGTGAGAAATATCGAACATTCCCGCGTGCGATCGCACCGCATGATGTTCTTGAGTAATGCCACCAAACTGTACGGGCATTTCCCAACCCGAAAAACCAGTCATCCGGGCGTTGTGTTCGATCGCCAGATCATACAAGGGGGTGCGACGCAGAGATTCCAAAAGCTGACTCACAACAATCTAGAAGAACAATCCACCTTAAATTACCACTAGTCTCGATATCGGCTCGATATCCGGTTCTCGAATGTATTCTAGATTGCAAACTCCTTAAAATCTTCCGGATTTTTGATCCCCACTGCCAATTCTTTCCCTCAAACCCCTTGTCAACTTTACCATCGACACACACACTAAAGATGGCAGTCGAAGTGGAAGCACGAGGTTATTTTGTGAAAAAGGTATTAGCAATTATTTTAGGCGGGGGTGCTGGAACCCGACTTTATCCGTTGACCAAACAGCGAGCAAAACCAGCCGTACCACTTGCCGGGAAATATCGCCTGATTGATATTCCAGTTAGTAACTGCATCAATTCCGAAATTTTTAAGATTTACGTCCTGACTCAATTCAATTCGGCTTCTCTCAACCGCCACTTGAGCCGCGCCTACAACTTTTCTGGGTTCAATGAAGGCTTTGTCGAAGTCTTAGCCGCACAGCAAACCGCAGAAAATCCCAACTGGTTTCAAGGCACAGCCGATGCAGTTCGACAGTATGTTTGGCTGTTTCAAGAGTGGGACATTGACGAATATTTGATTTTATCCGGTGATCATTTGTACCGGATGGACTATCGCGAATTTGTGCAGCGTCACCGGGATACTGGGGCAGATATTACGCTGTCTGTGGTGCCGATCGATGAAGCCCGCGCCTCAGATTTCGGGCTGATGAAGATCGATCAAAATGGGCGCGTGGTTGACTTTAGCGAGAAGCCGAAAGGAGATGCGCTTAAAGCCATGCAGGTCGATACAAAGGTGCTGGGCTTGTCGGCTGAAGAAGCGCTTCAAAGTCCTTACATTGCTTCGATGGGGATTTACGTCTTTAAGAAAGAAGTGCTTGAAGGGCTGCTAAGAGATGCCCCCAACCAAACTGATTTTGGTAAAGAAATCATTCCGAATTCCTCGGATCGTTACAACGTCCAAGCCTATTTATTCACCGAATATTGGGAAGATATCGGAACGATCGAAGCGTTCTACGAAGCAAATTTGGCGCTAACTGAGCAACCTCATCCCCCGTTTAGCTTTTACGACGAGAAATCCCCAGTCTACACTCGGCAACGCTTCCTGCCGCCGAGCAAGTTCCTTGATTCTCAAATTACCGAGGCGCTGATCGGTGAAGGGTGCATTCTGAAGAAATGTCGAGTACATCATTCGGTCTTGGGGGTGCGATCGCGAGTCGAAGCCAATTCTGTGATCGAAGACACACTCGTAATGGGGGCTGACTATTACGAAGGTCAAGCCGAGCGTCCGTCGGGAATGAATTGCGACAATCCAAAAATCCCGCTGGGAATTGGTTCTGATACGATCATTCGCCGCGCCATTATCGATAAAAATGCTCACATTGGCTGCAATGTGCAAATTGTGAACAAAGATCGGGTGCAAGAAGCCGATCGCGAAAGCCTCGGTTTCTATATTCGCAACGGCATTATTGTCACGCTCAAAAACGCGGTGATTCCTGACGGAACCATTATCTAACGTTCGCTTGGTGTTATTGATCGGACTGCCAGGGAGCGGGAAATCGACGTTTGCCCGCTCCCTCAATTCGCGGATCATTTCAACCGATACCATTCGCGCTCAACTGTTTGGCGATGCAGCGATTCAGGGAAGCTGGCTGAAAGTTTGGCTGGAAGTGCGATCGCAGTTTCACCATGCCGCAAGCGCGATCGTTTCCGGTGAAATCGAATTTGCCATTTATGACGCAACGAATGCGGTCAGAAAGCAAAGAAGAGCCGCGATCGCACTTGCCCGAAAAGCTGGATTTACGCACATTATCGGGGTTTGGATCAATCCACCGATCGAGGTTTGCTTAGAGCGCAATCGCAGGCGATCGCGTCAGGTTCCAGAAGAGGTGATCGATCGCATGGCACGTCGATTGTATGGAGCGCCGCCCATGCGAGAAGAAGGATTAGACGAAGTAATTTTGTTCGATCGATGAATCGGGTACGAAACCTTGATTCAGTCGGAATGAAACCGCCCGGTTCTGACAGGAACTCGGCGCTTGCACCGCTTGGCTCGATCGTTTAAATTTTATCCTCGATTTTCAACCCTTTAGTAATTCGAGACAAATCGCTTTTCTCGTCCACGGCGATCCGCGTTGGCGATCCGCTAATAATCCCCTCAAAATTGCGGAACGAATCCTTAATTTCGGGTCCTTGATCGCTAATGGTGTATTCGCGAATGCCCTTATCGTGCCAAGAGCCGCGCATCTTAAATACATTCAGCGCTCGCGCCATTTCTCCCCGGATTTCGACATATTGCAGCATGATAATGCTGTCAGTAATCGTCGAAATGTGCGAATCTGTAATCGAATGCGATCCCATAAACTGATCGGTTGTATTCGTGAAGAATCCGGTGATTTCTTCTTGTTTGGCGAATCCGGTTACACCGATAACAAACTGCCGAAACGCATTGTTACTCACGCCTCGTGCTAGTGCAGAAAGCGAATCGATCGCAATTCGAGACGGCTGAAATTCCGCAATCTCAGATTTAATAATTTGTAAATGATCCTCAAGTCCTGCCGATTCGGGATAGGCGCAAATAATTTTCAGCAATCCTTGTTGTTCTAGTTCCTCAAAGTCGATGCCCCACGAATAAGCATTTCTTGACAGTTGAGCGCGCGACTCTTCATAGGCAAATAAGATCGCTCGATCGCCCCGCTGACACGCTTCTTGTAAGAACTTACTGACCAACAGCGTTTTTCCGGTTCCGGTCGCGCCCGTCACCAAAATGATCGAATCTTTGAAGAACCCGCCGCCACACATTCCGTCCAGCGTTTTCACTCCAGATGAAACCCGTACATTCGACGATCGCTGAGTCAAACGCATCGCACCAAGCGGGAAGATATTCACCCCATGATTTGTGATGGTGAATGGATATTCGCCCTTCATGTGCGTTGTGCCGCGCAGTTTGAGAATTTCGATCGTTCTTCTCCGCCGTTCGCCTTCAAGCACATTTCGGACGATCGCCACATTGTCGGAGACAAATTCTTCCACACCAAATCGAGCCACTTGACCGTACTCTTCAACGCGCTCGGTCGTCATAATCGTGGTAGCCCCGACTTGTTTTAATCGGGCAACGAGGCGGAAGATTTCGCGACGCACGACCGCCGCTGCATCATATTGCTGAAACACAGCCGTGACAGAATCGATCGACACGCGTTTGGCTTTGTATTTGCGAATGGCGTACTGAATCCGCTCGATTAACGCAGACAAATCAAAGCTTCCGACCACATCTTGACCTTCTGGATCGGGTGAAGCATCCAGAATAAACAGCTTACCTTCATCAATGAATTTTTGCAGATCCCAGCCGAAGCTATAAGCATTTTTGATAATGTCTGCGGGGGATTCTTCAAACGTGACAAACACGCCAGCTTCATCAAACTGCGTGATGCCGTTGTAAATAAATTGAACTGCAATCAGGGTTTTTCCCGTTCCAGAGGTGCCGCTCACCAGTGTCGTTCGACCGACGGGCAAGCCACCATGACTGATATCGTCAAAGCCCTCAATCAGAGTCCGCATCTTCTGCACACCCATGAGTTCGGGGGGATTTCGTTGTTCGGTCGGGTTGGTCGAAGTCATAAGGTTAAATGTCAAACGGGCGGAGCGAACTCCTTATAAGAAAATTAAAACAAATCGGCTTCTCGTGCTGGGTACCACAGATGCTTAATACTCCAAATGTTTAGTACCACAAAACTCACAAATAAAGAATTTTATTATTCTATCCAAAGTGACTCCCGAATTGATTGATTGATTTATTGTGCATCAATTTCGCTTTCGCGTAGTTCTTCGTACAGCAAATCAAGTCCGATCAGCACTTTTTCACGATCGGATAAATCCCCAATAATTTTACGCACGGGCGGCGGGAGTATTTTCGCTAAAGTTGGGGTTGCTAAAATTTTGTCTTCCTCCGCTAACTGTGGGTTTTTCAGCACATCAATCACTTTCAGTGCGTAGACTCCTTGAAACTCCTTTTCGAGAATATTATTCAGCGTCTTCAAAGCGCGAATTGAGTTTGGCGTGTTGCCTGCAACATACAGCTTTAAAACGTAAGTTTTCTTCAAAGGACTCATGATTTGATCGATCGCTCCAATAGTGAGAATATCGCTCTGGACGACGGTAAGATTCCGCATTCTAAGTTAAAATTCACACGAGCTAAGTTAAGATTCGCGCGGGATCGAGCGGCGGTACATTTCACACAGATGTGAGATCGTATCAATCAGCGTCAGTCGATAATCGAGCAGAATTTCCTCACTTCGCCCTTCCAATTTTAACTGCTTGGCGAATTCATCCATCAATTCCATATGAGTTTCAACAATATACGACACTGGAATATCTGCGAAAAACGCAGCATTGACAAAGTTATCAATTTGCTGATTTAGGTCATATTCGTTGGAGAAATACCCCAGAACGATCGATCGATATTCCTGACGAAGCTGATGGAGCAATTCTGCTTGCTCGTCCGGCGGCAAAGCGCGGAGAAAGTTCTTCGGACTGCGTTTGTAATAAATGCCCAAATATCCGAGTCGTTCTTTGAGCTTGTCGGCGAGGCGGCGCTGCTGCAACATGAGGAAGTTTTGCACGATCAAATCGCGGGTGGTGTCGATTGAATCAACCGAACCGGGCAGTTGGCAAGCGGGCGAAAGACTGAGAAATGCCTCGATCGCTCGCTCGATCGGGTCTTCTATTTGGTTGAGCTTGCTCACCGATGCCCGAACTTCAGCCGTATGGTAGAGCGGTGCGGATTCAGGATCGAAAGCGCGATCCTCTGCCTGGAGAATCACCGCTGGCAGCAATACGGCTTCTGTGTGTAGCCATTGAACGATCGCAGCGAGATGAACACCCTCCTGCAAGATGAGGCAATCCAACTGCTGTTTCTGATGTTCAATCAGTTGAAAAAAACTCTCATCAGAGTCTACGATCGATAAACTGTAGCGATCGTCAAAGTCGTTTCCCAGCAGCACCTGCTCCAGGGAGCGAGTCAGGTCAGGAGAATAGAGATAGAGACCAATCGAGAGTTGAGGACGCACGATCGTAGAGGCTGCGACTGTCAAGGCAAAGACCTGAAATAAGAGGAGCTAGAGGATATTTTAGAATTCTTCGATCGTCAGGTTGAAGGGGCTGTACCCGTATTAAAGCAAAATTTTCTTAATGAATATTTAAGTTTTACCACTTTATTAACTATAGTTACATAAACCTTGCTTTTTCACTCAAAAACTATCAGATGCAGGGCAAACGCAAGAAAATCATTGAGGTAGGATTTCAAGCAGGCACACAAGACATGAAATTCATGAGTAGATGGAGAGAATTTTCCGAGTTGCTCTGGATGTGAATGAAAGGTTCCCAGTAGGTTCTATCATGCTTCCTC
>DATJEM010000361.1:0-4881 GCA_035496615.1 Leptolyngbya sp. | reverse complement strand
TCTCGCATCGATAAAATCAAATTTGGGAGATCTTTTCGGATAAAATCGATATCGATTTCGTCCATCTTTTCGGCAATCTCTTGCCCTGGATCGGGTAGTTTTGCCTGGTACAGATCGAGCAGTCCAAACAAATCAGTTACATACTCTAAAGCAGGTTGAACATTCCCGGCAAGAAAGCCAAGCGGATTGTTAATTTCATGGGCAACGCCTGCTACCAAATCGCCCAGGGCTGACCTTTTCTCGCTCTGAACAATTTGAATCTGGGTCGCTTGCAGTTCGTGTAAAGCCTGCTCAAGCTGCTGGGTTCGCTGCCGAAGCTGGGCTTCTGACAACTGGAGCGATTCTTCAACCTGCTTGCGTTTGATGCCGAGTGCAAGCTGCTGGGCAACGACTTGTAATGCTTGCAGCGTTAGGTCGCTGAGTTCTTCGTAAGCGAACATTGCCAACACCCCGACTAGCTGATCTTCGATGACCAGCGGATAGCCCGCAAAGGCTTTCATTCCTTCCCGCTTTGCCCAGGCTTTGTCGCTGACTCGCGGATCGGTTTGGACTTCGTTGGTGATGTGCGGTTGTCGCACCTCTGCAATCCAGCCGATTTTGAATTTTCCGACCGGAATGCAGCAATGATTGCCATCAATGTGGGTGTAAAGACCAGAACTCGCCTGAAGTTCCAGCACGTTGGTTGCTTCGTTTAAGATCCAAATTCGAGCAAAGGCAGCATTGAGATAGTAAACGACTGCCTCAGTGCAGCGAGTCAAAATCTGTTGCAGCGATTCGGGGTGAGTCAGAGCAGCATCGATCGCCGCCCGAAATTCAGTGCGATGGTTTTCCTCTTTGAGTTCTTTCAGAGCTTGTTCTAGTGTGGCTGCTTTGTGCTGAAGTTCAAGGTCTGGATCGAGCGCAAAATCGATAGGCATAGAGCTGTTGGGCGATCGTTTTACAGATTCAAGCTTTCCCAAAAATCTGAGATTGATCGCGTGTGCTAAACGAACCCAAACTCTTTTGTTGCGGGTAGGAAATTCGCGTTTTCATGAGCCGATCGACTCAGTTTAATCAAGACAAATCTTTGAATGGCTGTCAGCGATCGCCATTGTGCAGACGAGATCTCAATTCCAACCTCCTCAGCTTTCGTTCTCACGCTTTCAGGGATATTTTCTATATCATTCCAGGGAGGATTAGCATCGATCGCCAAGTCTGTCGGTGTCTCTCCAGTTCGCTGTTTGATTAGTTGATGTAATAGGTTTTTGTAGTTGCTGACTTCTGCTTCTGTCTCGCAAGGAGCCTCGATCGTTTGATATCGATCAGATTCCGTAAATTTGTTCCACTGATGCAGTTTTAGCTTGACTCCACAGGTATCTAGCTTGAATCGAACGCTCATTGGAATACAGCGAAGCGAATCAACAAAATCAGACTCAAATTCAAAAAAAGCGCTCATCGATCGATTCCTTTAGTGATTATTTTTTGGAGCAACATTGCGGATAATTAAATAGCTAATTGAGAGAGAAAGAATTGCGACAGCTAGGGCAATGAGATCGAGTCCCGCTGTTTTTTCTAAATCAAGAATAATGATTTTTCGCGCGATCGCAATCAGCGAAGTCACAATCACCAACTCAACTTGAATCACGTGCTTTTTTAAATAGGCAGTGATATTTTCTAAGATTTCAAACGCGATCAAAACGTTCAAAAATAAGCCAAAAATCGTGAATAAAACTTTAGCAGAATAATCGCCGGGGGAAATTGAAGTAAGTTCAACAAATAAAAATCGTCCTAACTGAAATACTGCTAAGAAAATTACGAGCAGCATCATAATGGATAGGATTTTCGACACCCAGACTTCGATGCGACTCAGGAAACGAAGAAAATTCTCGTCTTTTAGCCCTTCACGCACCAATTTCAATGGAGAACGTCGCATAAATACCTACTACTTTTACTGCTGTAAGCATATCGAGTCGAGCGATCGGAGTAAAGAGAAAGCGTGCGGTTAGCTATATTGAGAATTTTAGCGGGCGACATCAAGTAGAGTCTATTCCCGCGAAAGTCCCTTCTCTTTAGAGCATCGCTTTTCAAGTGTCTCGTTCCATGTCACACTACCGCATGGTTTGATCTTGGACTGGGCGCATGAATGATCAGATTGGTATTTCAGGAAAAGCACGATCGACAAAACGAGAGCTATTTTTTTCGATCGTTTGGGTTCTGGCGCTAGGCGGAATCACGTTTTTTAACCAATTGGGCAGCATCGGATTGGTAGACGAAACAGAACCGCTGTTTGTCGAGGCGGCGCGTCAAATGACCGTCACCGGAAACTGGATTACGCCGTACTTTGATCAAGTTCCACGATTTGATAAGCCGCCGTTGATCTACTGGCTGATGGCGATCGCGTTTCAAACGATCGGTGTGAATGAATGGGCGGCGCGGCTGCCTTCTGCGATCTCAGGCACAATGTTAGTCGGCTTCTGCTTCTATGCCCTAAAACGGTTGGTTCCGTCAAAGATTGCACCCTACTTAGGATCAGCGATCGTGGCGTTTAATCTGATCACGTTGTTTTTTGGGCGATTGGGCTACTCAGATATGCTGTTGAGCGCCTGTTTTGGGGGGTCGCTGCTGGCGTTTTTTCTCGGCTATGTGGAGTCGAATCCGCGCTGGTATTGGGTGTTTTATGTCCTGATGGGATTGGCGGTTTTAACCAAAGGTCCGGTCGGGGTCGTGTTGCCGATCGCGATCGTGATCATCTTTCTAGTCTGGGCAAGAAGACTTCGCGAAGTGCTACGAGAGATGCAGCCGCTTCGAGGCATTGCGGTTTTTTTGCTGATTAGCGTTCCGTGGTATGTTTTGGCTTATGTGCAGAATGGGAATGCGTTTATTGATTCATTCTTTGGGGTTCACAACATTGAACGATTTACGAGCGTTGTAAATCAACATTCTGGATCTTGGTACTATCATTTTGTGATTGTATTAGTCGGCTTTTTTCCGTGGTCGCTGTGTTTACCTGCTGCGATCGCTCATGCTCTCAATCAATCAAAATGGCGGCAGCAACCTCGATCTCAGCACTTGGGAAGATTTGCGCTGGTGTGGTTTGCGACCGTGCTGATCTTTTTTACGATCGCGGTGACAAAATATATCACCTACACCTTACCGCTTTATCCTGCCGCCGCGATTCTGATTACAGTATGGTTTGCGGATCAGTTTTTGCATACCAGACAATCGAATTGGCTGGGAGGAACTGTATATTTTAGTGTGATGGCTTCGATCGCGCTGGCAATTTTTCTGTTCCATAGTCCAAATTTGTTGAACGCTGATCCAGCCATGCCAAATTTGGGGCTGCGAATTGAGCGGACTGGATTGCAGCATATTGGTGCATCGATTTGGCTTACTGCCGCGATCGCTGGACTCATCTTAGTGATTCAAAATCGATCGCGCTGGTATTGGGCAGTCAACCTGGTTGCATTTGGTGCATTTATTCTATTTTTCATTACTCCTGCCGTGGGCGTGGTCGATTCAGTGCGCCAGTTACCTTTGCGTCAGATTGCTCAAGGTACGATCGAAGATAGACGACCCAACGAGCCGATCGTCATGGCGACCGATGCGTTTGAAAAACCGAGTCTGGTCTTTTACACTCGTCAGCCGATCACGTTTCTCAATCGTACTTATATGATTCAACCGTATCTAGAGAAGTTGCGGCGTGAAGGAAAAGTTCGCTCGATCGTTATGATCACAACGCTCACGGCACTACAAGAAGGAAACGTGAAACCAAATCAGTATCAACCGCTTCAACAGTACAGACCCTATCAACTGGTGCGGATTCCGATTCGCTCTCTAAATTAATTCATGAAATTGATACAAAAATGGTGGACGGATCAACCGAATCAGCAAGTGGCTGCGATCTTAGTGGCAGGGCTACTGTTTCGCAGTTTTATTGCATTCTGGCTGCCGCCTGGATTTGATGAAGCCTATTACTATCTCTACACCCAGCACCCATCGCTCAGTTACTTCGATCATCCGCCTTTCGTTGCATTGGTGACGGCGATCGGGCTGTGGCTAACGGGCGATGTGTCCCAATTTAGTATTCGGATTGGTAGTTTATTGTTGTTTCCGTTCACGTTGTATTTCTTGTATCGTGCAACGGTTCATTTATTCTCGGTTCGAGTCGGGTTGATTACGTTGTCGATCGCCTCAGCGATTCCCATCTTTCTGCTGGGTTTTGGCACGTTTACGCTCCCCGATTCGCCGCTGATGTTGTTTTGGGCATTGACACTGTGGGTCGGCGCGATCGAATTTTTTCCACAGGAACACAAATACATTCCGACTTATCGAGTGGCGCTGATCGGTCTATTCGTTGGGCTTGCTTGTGTGGGTAAATATCATGGATTCTTACTAGGATTTGGATTACTAGGATTTTGCGCCACAAGTCGGCGACATTGGGCAGTCTTTCGATCGCCCTGGACAATTCTTAGTTTTTTACTATTTTTAATCGTGTTCTCGCCCGTATTGTATTGGAACAGCCAACACCATTGGATTTCCTTTCTTTTTCAAGCCGATCGCAGTGTTCCCAACCAAACCTATAACTTATTTGGCACGTTTGGCGCGGCGTTGATGGCTTCGTTGTATTTATTTCCGACTTTTGGTTTGCCGCTCTGGGCGGTCAGTATTCGAGAAATTATCCTAGCGGTACGATCGCGATTTTCAAATTCGATTCACTCCTTCATTCTTTGGAATTCTGCCCCCGTATTTCTAATTTTCACTTTCATTGGAGGATATCAGCAAATTTTACCGGGTTGGACAATGCCGGGATTCTTTGCCATCACCCCTTTGCTCGGTTTATATGCGTCTCGTTGGCGATCGCAAACCTTGAAACGCTGGCTGATTGGCTCAACGATCGCGGTG
>DATJEM010000360.1:0-4733 GCA_035496615.1 Leptolyngbya sp. | reverse complement strand
GACGATTCTCGAAAGCGTAAGGACTCCAGCGATCGGCAAGAAGTTGATGAATTGGGTAGTCTGTTAGTGCCCGCTTCTGCGACATAATTGCTCTGCTCCTGTGGGGTTGCATCGGAACACTTCTATTCTTCAACATTGTTCTGAATCAGACCAGGCAAGTTTCTGAAGATAAGGCTGAAGTTAAGTTCAACTTAAGGGTCTAATACCAGATTGATGAATGCGACCGATCCTCGCCCCCTAAATCCCCCCTCGCGGCAGACTTTGAGTATCGTCTATTGCAGTCTGTTTTTAATTTGGTACAAGAGGTCTTTTGAAGATGGGTACGATTTAGCGATCGCAGTGATTCCAGGAATGGAGCCTGAATGACATTTGACTATTTGATAAGATATCCTTATAGTACAGATCAAACCATCGATCGCGACAGAATTAGCTACGACAAGCCGTTAGCGACCACAAGCAGTTACAACGATTAAAATCGCGATTATGCACCATTCATGCCTGTTGCCCCGCAATCTCCCCTGATATCAGTGTTTTCAATCAATGGAGCTAAGGAGACTCGAACTCCTGACCCCCTCAATGCCATTGAGGTGCGCTACCAACTGCGCTATAGCCCCGGACTGCTTTCTATCCTACTGCATTTTTAGCATCTACAAAACATTCAAATTTGAGGATAGATAGAAGCTTCAGGCTGGCGGTAACTGCTCAAAAACTTTCTCAACAATTTGTTTTGTCTTCTCCTCTAAAAGAGTCCACTCCACCTCACCTGCGTCATCAAACAAACTTGAATCAACCTCGGCAGGAAAATCATCTGTCCATTCCTCAACCTCGGAACGAAAGCAAATTCGATAGCATAGTTCCCACAACTCGATGTTCACTTGTCGATCGTTCTTTTCCAGTCGCAATTCGTACCCCGGATAGGGCGAAGGCAAGTGCGTCAGCGTCTCTTGAATTTCAGCTGCTTGTTCGGGTGAAGCTGTCTCAAGCTGCTGCTGAAGTCGAAAAACGGTTTCCTTCGTTTCTGCTGGAATATCATCCGCCCAAACTTGGATGTCGTGATAGGTTCCCTTCCAGGTTGACAGATCAAGCTGCTTGCGTAAATTGTCAATCAGGCGAATAAAAGTAGGCTGCATCAGGAGTTCTGCCTGCTGCCAGGTTTCGATCGTTGCAAATCTTGGTTTCATACAATCAAAATATCAGCTTGAATTAGTGTAGAACGTCTGCTGGGAGCAAGAGTCACATCGATGAAAATTGTATTTTTTGGAACGCCTCAGTTTGCGGTGCCGACGTTAGAGGCGCTGCTGCGATCGTCTGAGTTTGAGGTCGTGGCGGTCGTGACGCAGCCAGATAAGCGACGCGGACGCGGAAATGAGCGATCGCCCTCTGCGGTCAAATCGATCGCACAGTCGCATCAGATTCCAGTGTGGCAGCCAAAAAGCGTGAAAAAAGATGCGGAGACGTTGGAGAAATTACGATCGCTCAATGCGGATGTGTTTGTTGTGATTGCCTATGGACAAATTTTGTCGCAGGAAATCCTCGATATGCCAAAGTTTGGCTGTGTAAACGTTCACGGTTCAATTTTGCCGCAGTATCGCGGGGCGGCTCCGATTCAATGGTGCTTGTATCACGGAGAAGCAGAAACCGGGATTACCACGATGCTGATGGATGCAGGAATGGATACTGGGGCGATGTTATTGAAAGCAATGACCCCGATCGCGCCGCTTGAAACGGCTCAAGAGTTAGCGATTCGCCTCAGTACGATCGGGGCAGATCTGTTAGTTGAAACACTGCCCAAGTTAGTCAATCGGGCGATCGAACCTATTCCACAAGATCACGATCAGGCGACGTATGCCCCATTGATTAAAAAACCGGACTATGAATTAGATTGGTCACGCAGCGCGATCGATCTACACAATCAAATCCGAGGATTCTACCCAAACTGCCATACTTCATTTCGAGGATCGGGGCTAAAAGTTCTCAGAACGCTTCCGCTTGATGCAGATTTTCTAGCTGGGTCTGAATTTGAGGAACTGAGTGCGATCAAGGGGGAAGCTCGATCTCCCGGTGAAGTGGTCAGCGTGGTGAAGAATTGGGGAGCCGTGATCCAGACCGGAACAGGTGGGCTATTGCTGCGGGAGGTTCAACTCGCAGGCAAACGCCCTCAGACCGGATGGGATTTTGCCAACGGAACTCGAATCGCGATCGGTGAACCACTGCAAGCTGAAAAAACTTTGTAGGCTGAAGAAACTTAATCGTTAGAACTGTAATGACGGCAACCTTCACAAGGGCCGTCGGGATTTACAGCACAGCGCATAATTTCCGATCGCGCATTAAATTCACAAGTTGCATCCCCCAAAATCCAGCGCCCATCGACCAGCGTTCGTTCGATCGGGCGTTGAGCCGTTTGCACATAAATCGCAACCTTGTGCAATCGATAGCGCCCGGAGGTTAGTTGGTAGCGATGTCGGCGCTCCAAAACAGCATAAGTCTGCCCTTCCCAGTCCAAATAGGCTCCAGGTTGAGGCGACCCGTCGAGTTGAGCGCTCCCCAACGATCGGCGGGGATGAATCAAAATCACTTCGGTCGGGAGTACATCTTGCTTCATGAAAAAGTGTGTTCTGGCGAACTCAAAGTTCTTCGATGGTATCGCAATCGAGTCAAGTTTAGATGAAGCACAGAATGGAGCGCCTACCGTTTTGCGCCGAACCAGGGATTGATTTGCAAAACACCGCTGGGTCTGAACACCACTTTAAATGAAGCAGCGGATTCTGCTGGGGCATTCTGATCGATCGGTTTCCCCAACTGGGGCAAGGGGGTATCTTTAGCAAAATCGCTTGCAGGTTGATTTTCGGGTGAAAATCCGGCGATCGTGCCATCGGGTTTCACTCGGACTCGATAGATCAAATCTTTGTTAAAAGGCGGTCTGCCTTTCCAGTTCTGATCGAGTGCATCATAAAGTTTGGGCTGCAAATTTTCGAGAGTCGCAGGATCTGTAAGTTCAGTTGCAGGCGGAGGAGAAGCAGGCGGATTCGCTGCGATCGCCGAACTTGGCTCAGGACTTGCCGCTGGACTCGGACTTGCAGCAACCGTGGAACTCGAAGGCGCAGCAGAAGTCGGCGCGATCGGGGTCACTTCAAAATTCCCTTGAGGTTTGAAAACGACCCGATATTGTGCCAGAGGTTCTGAAGATGGCTCACTTCCACTCGCAGGTAAGTACAGCAAGTCAAGCAGCGGAGTTTTTCGAGCGTTGTCGAGGGCAACGGGGCTTTCTGCCTTAAATCCTACGACATCTCCGTTTCGAGCGACTCCCACGCGATAAGCCAGTTCTTCCGTAACGGCAGATTGGGTTGTCCACTTATCCCGAATTTGGCTGGTCAACCGATCGCCCAACGCTTTCAATTCTTGAGCATCCGTGATCGGAGGGGCAGTCGCTAGCGCCGTTTCCAACCGAGCGATATCAGGATTTTCAGCGGTTGGGCTAGGCGAAGCCGTCGGGCTAGGACTGACAGTAGGACTGACAGCAGGACTAACGGTGGGGCTTGCACCCGGAGTATTGGCAACGACACCCGGACAGTCAGCAGCACCCGGAGTCAAGCATTCTGGCGTTTTAACCCGCATCGTTGGCAAGGAAAAGAAGGCAACTGCGGCAAGCGCCAGTCCAGAAAGACCGATCGAAGCCGGAACGACCTGTTTGGCGATCGGTTCTCCGGAGCGAGCATAGCGTTTCGGAACGGGCGAAAGATTCAGCGACCAGTAAGGTAAAGTTTGCGTATCAGCAACGAACTGATCGATCGCTTCAACCAGATCAAATAACTGTACCGTTGTTAAATGAATCTCGCGTTCTTCGCTGTTGGGATTATTGGGATCTTTTTCGACAATTAACCGATGATGAGCGCGATCGATCTGCTCTAGCCGCACGAAAGACGGGCGATCGCTGTAAGTATGACGGGGGAGATGAACGCCGCTTAAGAATTCCTGAGCGTGCAAACTCACAGCAGTGACTAAGCTCTCAAAAAACTCGCGTCCACCCACCAACGGCTTTTCTTGTCCCGGAAGATGGCATTCAGCATTGATCAACAGCGACATCACAGGGCGCATCTCCACCTGGTCGATCGTGCCCGTGTCCGAGAGTCCTTCTAAAATTAACGTGCAGTTCGGCAAGCTATACTGCCGCTGCATCGTCATCGCATTCGTCATGACACTTCCCCATCAAACAAACTAATCCACAGCCGTTGTACTCCAGAAGTTCCGGTACAAAACAAAAGCTGCTCTAACAATTCCATCGCTAATTCGTTCAGCTTTTCGTCTGAACTGTAAGCCAGAACTCCAGCGCGGCGGGGATTCATCCGGCTGCGATAGTGAGCGCGAAACCGCTCCAAGTATTCTGACAAGCGGAAGTGATGATCCGGTGAAAGACCTTTTTCGCTGAGTTGCTGATAGGCAAGCAGAAGCTGTCGAATCAGTACTGTTAAGCGGCGTGCCAGATAGCAGGTGACTAAGACCAACGCTTTTGCTTCAACGAGCGTTAGCGGGCGACGCTGGGCATAGCGACGAAAGGGGTTGGTTGATCGCATTTTCCACAGCGCGACGCGATTTTTTAGGACTCCGCGCAGTTCAAAATCTGTTGCCACTGCCAGCACCGCTTCTGAACCTGCTAGATCGAGCGCTTCGATCGCCAGCAGCAGCAAATCGATTTGCATCCGGGTGCGGCGGGGACACACCCCTTCAGCGACGGG
>DATJEM010000359.1:0-4057 GCA_035496615.1 Leptolyngbya sp. | reverse complement strand
TTAGCAGAAATGTACCCTGATGCCTCTTATTTTCAAGCTGATTTGTCGGATCAAAACCAGTCTCGTCGATTGATTGCGGAAGTTTTATCGCAGCACGATCGACTAGATGTTTTGGTGAACAATGCCGGGATAAGTGCGACGATTGCCCATACCTCTCTGAAGGAAGCCTCGCCTGAAATCTGGCGGAACCTCTATGAAGTAAATGTCATTGCACCTTATACACTAATTGCAGAAGCTGAAGATGCGCTACGCCAGTCGTCTAGTCGCGAATGTCCAAGCTGCATTCTCAATATTAGCTCTCATGCCGGGATTCGCCCGAAAGGAGCTTCAATTCCATATTCTGCAAGCAAAGCGGCTCTAAATCATATGACAAAGCTACTGGCATTGAGTCTTGCCCCGGCGATTCGAGTGAATGCGATCGCGCCCGGTTTCGTTGAAACGCCAATGAGCAAAGACTGGACAGCAGCAAAAAAACTGTGGGAAGCGCGATCGCCAATGGGACGGGGAGCGCAGCCAGAAGAGATCGCGCAAGTGGCTGCGATGCTGATTGCAAGTCACTATCTTACGGGCGAGATTTTGATTTCGGATGGAGGGCTGAATCTCACTTGATGGTCTTCAAATTTCTGCCGAATAATCCCATTGCAGATCGATCGTTCTAAAACTTTTTGTTGAGTTCGAGAGAGGATGAGTGGCAGATGAACACAATCGTTCAGATCAAAATCCTAAGTCTGCTTTCGCTGCCTCCGCCGCACGAAACACTTCCACATCGGGCAGTTCTTCCCAAGCAGTGTCTCCAATCTCACGATAAAATGTTTCGTCATAAGGACGAGTCCGAACCACGACAGGCATCGGAACCGCATGACCTAAGATTAATGCTTGCTGTTTTGAATCTAACTTTGAAAGTACCGATCGCAAGCTTTGACCCCCCGAAACCCCCGTAAAGATTGCATCAATGTCTTTCTCGTCGTTTAGCAGTGCGGTGATTCGAGTGCCGACCTGTGACATCACTTCGTTATCAATGCCGGAAGGACGCTGATCAACCACTAACAATGTGACAAAGTACTTTCGCATTTCGCGCGCGATCGTGCCAAAAATCGTTTGTCCGACCGTTGCAGAATCAAGAAATCGGTGAGCTTCTTCGATCGTAATCACAAGCTGTTGGGGGCGATCGCTGACTTCTTTAGATTGTAGAAAGCGCTCTGCTTTTCGCACATAGGCTTGGTGAATCCGGCGAGCAATGATGTTAGTTGCTAGCATATAAGACAGCAAGTTCGATTGTGAACCAAACTCGATCACAACGTGCTTACCGCTTTCGATACATTCCAGGATCTGACTCACATAGTTATGGGGGCAACTGCTGCGAATGTATTTCAGTTCATCCAGCCGATTGAGCTTGCGCTGGAGCGCCATGATAGATGATTTGCTGCCCATTTTGGTTTCGCAAAACTCTTGAATTTCGCCATTGCTCATGGTGAGGAGCCGATTGATCCAAGCTTTGCCGAACTCATTGCGAAGAATGATCGCATTTTCTAAAGCAGCTTCGGAAAGGTTCAATTCACCCCGAACTAACATCAAATCTTCGACATCGATTTGATCATAGCTAATGTACATATCATGAGCATCGCGCACCCCGCGCCGCTTGGTAGAGTCAGGGTCAAGCGTGAAAATCTGCACCTGTCCTGGAAATAGTTGGCGCAGTCCTTTTACCGTGCTGAAATTTTTGCCCTCTCGCGTGGCTTCCCAGCCATATTCTGAGTGCATATCGAAGATTAAATTGACTGCGGCTTGCTTTCGGACAATGCCTGCTAGCAACAATCGAGTCAGAAATGATTTTCCGGTTCCCGACTTGCCAAACACGCCGTTACTGCGTTCGACAAAGCGATCGAGATCTAAGCAAATCGGCACATCCATATCGATCGGCTGTCCGATCGCAAAGTTCCGCCGCGTCGGGTCATCTTCCCAACCAAATACCGCTCGAAAATCTCGATCGCTGGCATCATAAACTTGGCTAAAGTGACTGGGGATCGTTTTGACGGGTAAAAGCTCGATCGCTTCACTCGAATTTGCTTCAAATGAGCCGAGTTTTGAGGAAGATTTTTTTCGGGTTTCGGGCGGCTTCTCGGTTGGCGTAAACATCAACATGGGAGAGAGTTCGATCGTGCCGTATGTGCCGCTTCCCGCTAACACTTCTTGCAGAAATAAGTTGGTCGGCTCTGGTGGATTAGCAATAATGCGCTGGCTTGATGTACCGAGAGAAACATCGGTGAGCATACAGAAAAAGCGCGATCGTACCCCCTGAACGACCAGAAACTTTCCAACCCGCATTTCTTCGACAGACACATCAGGATGCAGCCGGACTTCTAATCCTTGACTCAAAGATCCTTGAATGACTGATCCTAACGGCTTTTCTACGTTCATAATCCGAGATTCAAAGCAATGGTTCTATCTTAAATCAGCTTGGGTCAGATGTACTAAACTTATTCGATTTGTCATCAGAACCGACTCGACTTATACTTTGATCGCTGTGATTTCTTGAATCGGAACCGTTAAGAAATGCAAGTTTTAGAGTCAATCATGAATGCAATTTCTGACAGTAAGAGATTAGAGATTGAATTAGTCTTTCAAGGATTTGCTGCGCTATTTTTGATTGGGCTAATCCCAGCATTTGTTATCGTTAAATTTCGACAGTCTCTCCAGCGCATCCTGGTTCCAATCCTGCTTTTATTCGCAAGTTTAATCATTCTAAACTATGTCGGACTAGCCATACTTTATCCGACTTGGGCAAATTTTGCTGATCCGGCTGAAGCGAATGTAGCAGCAGTTTCATGGCTGTTTCATCAAGGTCAGGCATTGTATCCAGCTTTAGATGCCGCAGAAAGATATATCAATAACTACGGCGCGTTTTCTTATATCATTCAAAGCGGATTTTTGAGTTTATTAAAACCAAGTGTTTCTACTATAAAAATTGCTGGGAGCTTGGCAGGACTTTCAAGCTTATTGATAATTTTTTTACTGATTCAGCATCCCTTAAATCGCAAGTTAGCCGTTTTTGGAACCGCGATCGTATCGCTCTGTTTTCTTGCTCAAACTTCTGCATCCGGCTTATTGGCTGCCTCATTTTGGGTAAGACCAGATTCTTTATTACTGTTTTTTACGACTTTAGGATTGTTTTTGGTAGTGCGAGGAACGCGATCGATTGCTATTTTTGGCAGCGCGATCGCACTCGGTATCAGCACAAATCTAAAAATCACCGCCTTTCTACATTTTATTCCAATCTATGTTTTACTTCTTGATCGCTTCGGTTTAGTTTCGATATTAATTTCATCGATTCTCACTTTATTAGTTTCAGCATTACCTTATCTGATTTTTCCACAAATCTCGTTTGCGAATTACTGGACATGGTTGCAGCAAGTTCGTTTGAAGGGCATTAATTCCGAACAGATTCCAAAAAACTTGCTGTGGGCTGCGTTTGTGGCGATACCTATTGCGATCGCATTTCTACGATCGTTCGCGAATTGCAAACATTTCAAACAATGGCTATCAAAGCGATTTTTGTACTGCCTTACTTTGCTGATAGGAGTCATAATCAATGCTGTAATTAGCTCAACTCGCGGCGCTTTAGAAAATAATATGCTGCCGTTTGTGCCGCTATTGGTTTATCTCGCGATCGAGCTATTTCAAATTCCAGCGTTCAAGTTTTCTAAGATTGTTGCTGCGATTAACTTGAGCGCTGCGATCGCGTTTGTTTTATCAATCTGCTTGATGGTCTACTCAACCGAGGTTAAGTTTATTCATCGCATGATTACCGCTCCTGGACATCAAGCGATCGCCGATCTCGACCAGTTTATGGCAACGCATCCAAACCGCACGATCGGCATGGGCTACGGAGCCGTTAGCTATCAGCTTTCGACTTACCGCCCGCAGTTAGTTTTTGCAGGCAATCCTTACCTGCTCGATTCTGCCTCGCTGATGGAAATGCAGGCATCCGGCTTAAACAACACGCCTGAAAGTACGCTCAATGCTTTAAGAACGTGTCAAACCGAAATCTGGCTGATTC
>DATJEM010000358.1:0-3444 GCA_035496615.1 Leptolyngbya sp. | reverse complement strand
GCGAAGTTCGCTTAACGCTTCTAAAACGGGTTCTGAGACATCGTAGCGTGTCCACGTATCGGGACGAGAAACTTCAGTGACGAGAGCAGCACAAGCAGCCGCAAGATGATGTGGATCAAGGTGTTCTAGATTTCCAGACATCAATGCCAGTCCGAGCCAGAGTTCGTTATCACCTCGAATCGCGGCGGTGGCTTGTCCTAAAACAGTTGGAGTCAAATCGTCAAGGCAACCGAATCGACGCAGAATTTCGATTAACGCCACAAATTCTTCCCAATGTCGTTGGGTTTGGTGGTTCAGTTTTGCCTGTCGATCGGCGATTTCAGCCTGCAAGGTTTCAATCCGTCGCTGCCGCTTCAAGGTTTGGGATCGATCGCCCCATTGATGCACGGGATGCGCTTCGATTTGAGCCTGCACCGCTTTCATTCGCTGCTGTTGGGCGTAAACTTCGGGGGCTTCGTCGGGCAGTCCGGGCGGATCGGGAACCAGTTGCGCGATCGCGATACTTTCTTCGGTGCCTCTACGAGCTTGCCCCGGCTTAAACACCAATTCTGGCGGCGGGGTCAGATGATCTACATCTTGCAATCGCGGAATTTCGCCGCGTAATGCTGCTACGTCTGCGACCGATGCTACATACCAGCGATTGTTCTGTCCCAAGCAAATCAGATAGGGAAACTGACCAGAACCCGGAACTTTGGAAACGAGAACCGCAGGAATCGTCGCCGAATGATCCCCTTTGAGAGAGAGAATGGTGCCAGAAACAGCGAAAGAAAGCGCGATCGCTCGGTCTCCCGCTTGCATCTCATCGGCTTGACTTTGCAGAGTTTTCAGCAGCCGCTTTTCTTCTTTCAGGCGTTCTTGCAGCTTTTCGTATTGACCTAACAGTTTCCAATCGACCTCAGATACGATCGATTCAATCTGATGCAGTTCTAATTTGCAGCGTTCAAGCTCTTCCTGCTGCGGTCGTAGATATAGCGTCGAAAGATATTGTCCAAAACTGCGTTCGATTAATGCTTTAACTTCTTCAATATTGTGGGTTTGCAGCAGGTTTAACACCATGCCGTAACTCGGAGTGAATTGGCTGACTAACGGATCGGCTCCAGAAGTTGCCAAATATGCCGCTTCTTTCGCACCCTCAAAGGGCGTTTGCACCGTGACGACATAGCCGCGATCGTCCATGCCGCGCCGTCCTGCTCGTCCCGACATTTGCAGAAATTCAGAAGGATTCAATAATCGATGTCCCGCATCGGTGCGCTTAGAAAGGCTGGAAATTACGGTCGTTCGAGCAGGCATATTGATCCCAGCCGCCAGCGTTTCCGTGGCGAATACAACTTTGATCAAGCCTTCTTGAAACAGTTCTTCAACAAAGCCTTTCCAAGCCGGAAGAATGCCCGCATGATGTGCGGCAATGCCACGATAGAGAGGTTCAACTTGTCCAGCGCGACCTGCTTCGGGATTACGATCGAGAAAATCATCAATGCGCTGTTTCAGTCTCGCCGTTTCAGCATCGTTGACCAGCGACAATGCCGAAAGTTCGTTCACTGCTTTGTCACAGTTGCGCCGACTAAAAATAAAGTAAATCGCTGGCAGCATATTTTTCGCGGCAAGCTGGCTCACGACAAACGCCAAGCTCGGAGCTTCTGGACGAGTGGCACCGCGTGGATTTGCGCCTCGAGGACGATATTGACTGCGTTTTGGCTTTAGTTTGGGACTGATCCGCTTTCCGGTTTCGTCGAGCAGCGGAAAGAGTCCCTTTGGATTGCAGAATGAGAACTGAAGCGGAACCGGACGAAAATCAGAATAAATTAGCTCAGTTGCGCCGTGAACTTGAGCAATCCAATCGGTGAGCTGATCGCTATTCGCTACGGTGGCAGACAACGCCACGAGTTGAATATCAGGCGGACAGTAAATGATTGACTCTTCCCAAACCGTGCCGCGCTGTCGATCGTTCATGTAGTGACATTCATCTAGCACTACCGCTTCGACTCCGACTAAAGAAGTTCCTACTTCCCCGATCGGCGTTCCGTACAGCATATTGCGAAAGATCTCGGTCGTCATCACCAAGATCGGCGCTTCGCGATTCACCGAATTGTCTCCGGTCAGCAAGCCTACGTTTTCGGCTCCGAACTGATCCCGAAAATCCCGCAGCTTTTGATTGGAGAGCGCTTTGAGCGGCGTGGTATAAAACACGCGCCGACCTGCTGCGAGCGCGCGATGAATGGCAAACTCCCCGATCAGCGTTTTTCCTGATCCGGTGGGGGCACACACGACGACAGATTTTCCCGCTTCCAGGGCAGCGATCGCTTGTAGTTGAAATTCATCAAGCTCAAACGGATAAATCTTAGCGAGATCGACTCTGGAAGAGGGAGTATTCACAAGGAACTAGCAGTAAAAAGCATTTCAAAGATTCGTCTATCTTAACGCGAGCAACGCGATTCTCGACGCGATCGCCGTTTGAGGCAATCCTAAAAAGTTGCTTTGATCTATGCAGAGAAAAACTGAAGTAGAGTAAATTATCTTATGCTTTGGTCTGAGATGCGGGACGGAAATATGGCGGTAGAAAGCTCGATCGATGCAATGTGGTCTGAAGTTTTGGAAATTCTAAAACTCAAATTTAGTCCGCCAACGTTTGATACTTGGGTCAAAACTGCGGTTCCAGAGGAGCTGACCGAGACGTGCTTGACCCTGCGAACAGCAAATCCGTTCGCCAAAAATTGGATTCAGAAGCATTACATGAAAACGGTACTAGAAGCCGTGCATGGTGTGATTGGGCGACCGGTTGAGGTGCAATTTCGCTTTGTCCCGAGTGCCGATGGAGTTGCGGACGACACGGATTTGTTTTACCCGTTTTCGATCGAGCCTTCAATGCCAGATTTACCGATGCCAGCGCGATCGGGCAGTTCAGCAGATCTCAACTCAAAATATGTGTTTTCGCGGTTGGTCGTCGGTCCGAATAACCGCATGGCACACGCGGCATCGCTAGCGGTGGCAGAATCTCCCGGACGTGAATTCAATCCGCTGTTTTTGTGCGGTGGGGTCGGACTCGGCAAAACTCACCTGATGCAGGCGATCGGGCATTATCGGATCGAAATTTCCGCCGATGCCAAAGTTTTTTACGTTTCAACTGAGAAATTCACGAATGATTTAATCACCGCGATTCGGAAAGATGACTTGCAGAGTTTTCGCGATCGCTATCGAGCCGCAGATGTGCTGCTCGTCGATGATATTCAGTTCATTGAAGGCAAAGAATACACCCAGGAAGAATTTTTTCATACGTTTAACACGCTGCACGAGGCGGGAAAACAAGTGGTACTTGCCTCCGATCGTCCCCCCAATCAAATTCCTCGACTGCAAGAGCGTCTCTGTTCCCGGTTTTCGATGGGATTAATCGCCGACATTCAACCCCCAGATATCGAAACCCGCATGGCGATTTTGCAGAAAAAGGCA
>DATJEM010000357.1:0-3195 GCA_035496615.1 Leptolyngbya sp. | reverse complement strand
CAGAACGCTTTGCCCCCAAGCGCACAACCGGAGATTTTTTCCCGATCGCGGCATCATCATTCACCTGATTAAAATGCGAACAAAACAGCACCAAACTGGTTGCAATTCCCACCCCGATCGATGCGGCAAAATTCGCATTCGACCAAGCCTGTGTCTGACTATAATATGCCGCCGCAAATGCCAAAGGACCAAACGCGATAAAACAGAGAATTTCACCCCAACCCTTGTAGCTCAATCGAAAGGGCGGACCCTGATAGACATATCCGATCGCACAGCACGCCAAAATCAGCCCAATCACCGTAAAGTCATGTTGAAACAGCGCGATCGACAAAATCCCCAACAGTCCAGATACCAAGCACAAATTAGAAATCCAGAAAACCAGCGATTTATTCCCAGTGATATTGACGACTGAATTCGCTTTATTCACATCGACTCCAGTTTCAGAGTCGAACACATCATTACTCAGGTTTTCCCAAGCCAAAATCAAGATTGCCGACACCAAAAACGTGAAGAAAACTAATAAATTCAGCGATCGAGTTTCTGCAAATGCCACCGCAGATCCGACCCAAATCGGCATTACTGCAACGCTGTACATCGGGGGTTTGATCGCCGCAAACCACAGTTTTTTTCTAGAAGGCTCCATCGATCGCAGGGTCATCCAACCAACTCCTAACTGCTGAAACGCTGATATACACTAACGTTTCAGTGTCTCACCTGAGTTTGAGCAAGATTGCGATCGGTTATAGAAACGTTACAGTGAGTAAGCGTTTAAGGTGACATTTTTAGCCAGTCAACCACTTGACCAGCGGTTAAACTTAGCTCAACGCCATCTAGAACAATTCAGCGATGACAGGCTGAGTTTCTGGAAGTTTGAGGAATTCTTCTCGCGAAATGAACTGAGACTTTGCGATCGGCATCCCTACTCCAGCCAATTTGCTTCTAGTTTATCCAACTCTTGCATCTCACATCTGGCTTAGATATTGGTTGTAGCCAACTTCAGCCAGTTTTGTTTGCTTCTGGCGCACCATTTCCGTCAAACTCTGTCGATACGCCTGAATTTTTGCAAATAACTCCGAATCATGACAGCCCAAAATCTGAAGCGCTAACAGCCCCGCATTTTTGGCATTGCCGATCGCCACTGTCGCCACCGGAATTCCCGCAGGCATCTGCACGATCGAATACAGCGAATCCACACCTTGAAGCGTTTTCGTCTGCACCGGAACTCCAATCACAGGCAAAGCTGTCATCGCCGCGATCATTCCCGGCAAATGCGCCGCCCCCCCTGCCCCCGCAATAATCACTTTCAACCCTTTGGTGTGCGCTTCTTTTGCATATTCCATCATGCGATCGGGAGTGCGATGTGCCGACACAATTTCCACCTCACATGACACATCAAATTCTTCACAAACCGCGATCGCAGCTTGCATTGTCGGCAGATCCGAATCGCTGCCCATAATAATTCCAATCAACGGCTGAGTCATGTGCGAAGATCCAAAACAATAAAAGTGTTAAGTGTGTCCGATGCGTTCCCTGATTATCAATGCTCAAGTGCCCGGTTTCCAGGGTTTGCAGCAAATTTTGATCGATGATGTGATTTTAGAGATTGCGCCAAAAATCGAAACTTCTGAAATCGGGCTAGATGTTGCAAGCGACTGGATTTCGCTCGGCGGGATTGATTTACAAATTAATGGTGCATTGGGATTGGCATTTCCTGATCTCAATTCGGAAAACTGCGATCGATTAAACAAAATCTGCTCATTCCTCTGGGATCAAGGCGTTGACGGATTTTTGCCGACGATCGTCACCACGTCGATCGACAATATTCAGCGATCGCTGAATATTCTTGCCGAATCCAATTTGCCTCAAATCCTCGGCGTTCATCTTGAAGGACCTTTTCTCAATCCCGAAAAGCGCGGCGCACATCCCGAAGAGTTTCTCCTGCCATTAACAGTTGAAACTGTGAAGCAAGTGTTAGGCGATTATGCTTCGATCGTAAAAATAATCACGCTTGCGCCAGAACTCGATCCAACGGGTGCCGCGATCGACTATCTTAAATCGCTCAACATCACCGTCAGTTTAGGGCATTCCCAAGCCACCGCAACTCAGGCACAACAGGCGTTTGGGCAAGGAGCCTCGATGGTGACACACGCCTTTAACGCCATGCCCAGCTTGCATCACCGCGAACCCGGACTGCTCGGAGCCGCGATCGCCGATCCTTCCGTATACTGCGGTCTCATTGCCGATGGTCAGCATGTATCACCGCTGATGATCGAAATTTTACTGAGTGCCAGTCAGTACGATCGGGGAGTCTTTCTCGTCAGCGATGCGCTTTCGCCACTCGGATTAGCCGATGGACGCTATCCCTGGGACACGCGCCAAATTGAAGTCATCAACGGCACTGCAAAACTACTGAATGGCACATTGGCTGGAACCACGCGATCGCTCTTTTCTGGCGTTCAAAATCTTGTAGATTGGCAGAGTTGTGAGGTGGGAACGGCGATCGCGCTTGCCACAACTGCCCCCCGCTCCGCGATCGATTTGTCAAGTTCCTACCTGAACCAACCCGCTCAACTGCTACGCTGGCATCAGCAAGGCAACAAAATCACGATGCACCGATTTCCAATTCCTTCATCAGGTTGCGTGTGACAGATTCAATTCTGGCTCACAGACTTCCATTTTTCTAGAGAAAATCCTTTAAGCTTGTATCATGGCGAGATCGGCAAACTCGAACTGCATCGTTGATCTCAACGCAAGCGCCTTCTATAGAAAAAAGAGTATAAAAAACGGGGCACGGTTCAGGTGCCCCCAAGATACTCAGATTGACTTGTCAAAGCAAAAGTTCCCTCGCAGCCTCAACTCAACCTGTAAAATTACGGGCGACTGTTGAGGAGTCTGGGGTTTCGCCTGTCCGTAGAATAGCTGAGATTTGCTATCGTAACGATGGCTACATGAAAATTTCATACGAACCTCATGTTTCTACTCAGATTACTCGTAATCTAGAAATAATTTTGGTCTCCCTTTCGTTCTTTCTACTGATTCGTTCTTTCTACTGACTGAGAATTCCGGCTCCGTACTGACTACGAAGGGCTTGATTCGGTTCGCGAATCGCGACGAATCACTTTTTGTACAAATTCCGAAATTGCGTTAAAGATCAATGTAGCTTTGTAAAATCTAATCACGGTCAGGTTCGATCGC
>DATJEM010000356.1:0-5221 GCA_035496615.1 Leptolyngbya sp. | reverse complement strand
ATGAACTGCGATTGGTAAACGGTTCTGGACTAGGAACAGAAAATCGAATTTCACCTCATGCTGCTTGTGAGATGTTTGCGGCGATCGAGCGCACCATTCATCCGTTGAATCTCTCGATCGCAGATTTCTTTCCGACTGCCGGGATCGATCGTGAAGGCACCACTTTGGAAGATCGAAGTATTCCAGAACGATCAGTGGTCAAAACTGGAACGCTGAATCAAGTGAGTGCGCTTGCTGGCGTGTTTCCGACTCGCGATCGAGGCTTAGTCTACTTTTCGGTCATCAATCACGGAACGGATATCCTTGAACTGCGACATCAACAAGATCTGTTACTCCAAGCCTTGCAAAAAGCATGGGGTAGGGATGCTGATACAACTGTGCTTCAACCGACTGTAGAAGTAAAAGAATTGATTCCTGAACAACGCATTGAGGTGATTCAAAATCGTAGAGAGAGGCAAGATAGCTGAAAGTGAGCTTAGTTCTTTACTGTTACCAACCGCGATCGCCGCTTGAATGTGTGATTGATTCGATCTATGATTTCTGCCTCTTCAGCGGTGATCACTCCGTCCAATTGAGCAACTTTTTGGCATTGAGCAACGAGAGCAACGGCAAAGTTTGGATCAACTCGATCGAGCAAGCTGTCTAATGAGGGTGGAGACTGAAACGATGCTGCGATCGCTTCTAGAGAGGCTGGACTAAAATTCATTTGCCTCAGTTCTAGAGCAACTTGCTGCCAGGTTTTACTCGGTTGTCCAGCAGCGATTAGATGTACCAAAATCTGATCCATGATCACTTGCTGATCGATCGCGCTTTGCAAATAGGTCTCGCCTGCCGATTGCAAGCCCTCTAGTGTTGGAACTTTCGCTTGATTTAGTTTCGTCTCATAAAATTGACACGCTGCATGACCCAGTGCATAGAGCATCACGGCATTGCTACTCGCTCCGATCGCGGCTCCTGCAACTGGCACGTTTCGTAAGAGTCCCAATCCAGCTTTGACTGCTGTTTGTCCGCCCAACGTCAAACCAAAAATTGTTAGAACTTCTCCGGTTCGTTCTGTTGCTTTCAAATCCATCTCGTAAGCACAAGCAATCTGATAGACCATCTCTGCTTGTAACGCCATTGTTGTCGCCAGATCGATCGCGAAAAGTGCAGTTGCAAATCCAGGCATTAAACTACTGGTCAAACCTGTGCCGCCAACATAGATAGCTTTTTCTAGCATGACTCGATGAGCAATTTCATAAGCCTGGTCGTTGGGGTATTTCTGCTTGAGTTGCTGAACGGAAGCTTCTGCTCTAACGACATCAACATTGCTGATCAGTTCAATCAACCAATCCGCTTTTAGTGCCTTAGCTACTTCTTTCAGCAAAGGACTATCGCTAACAAGGTCAGCCAGATAGCCAGCACTGGCAGGAGTTTGCAGTACTGTATGTTTGATCGCGCTACCTGCTTCAACTGCACCGACGACGATCGCTTGTCTGGTCTGAGTTGCGGCATTGCCGATCGCGCCTGTTGTTCCAACGACTGCTCCGGTGATTGCTTCTCTAGTTTGCACGGCAGTACTGCCAATCGTGCTTCCAATTTCAACTGCGGTTCCGACGACGACACCGCCGACATGAACTGTCCCTTCGGTGATAGTGCTGACGATCGCGCCAAACATTGAAAATAAGGACTGTTGTGGAGTTGAGGCAATCTGAAATTCTTGTTGCCAGTCAGGAAGTTCTTCGTCTACTTGTTTGCCGTACACTTTGACAGTTGCGATCGCAGAATCTTGCAGCATTGTCAGTTTTTGACGAATCAATGCCATAGAAGCGGTCTGTTCAGGAGTTTGGAAGGCTTGAAGGACGATTTTGAGACACTGATCTTTCAGAGTTACGTTTGCTTCAATATTCTCAGATTGGAGATGCTGGTTGATCAAGGCTACGATCGCGGTTGTATCATCTTGCTGAACAGGATCTTTCGAGCTTGGCTGGAGAGTCATGATCGCGGTTCCCTTACGATTGCTTTAAGGTTCCCTGATTTTCTTCTCCTTAACTAACGCGATGCCCAATTTTATCTATCAGAACTGCGAATAAATGCAAGACTGCTATAAAGCTGAAATGCAGCGCTCCATAGAGTTTCGTCCTGTCCATAAGGATAAATTTGAGCGGGCAAGCGATCGAGTAACACTGGAAACTCGATCGCAGTTTCGCCAAAGGTAGTGAAATCTGACCAAGCCTTTTTCCCAAGCATTTGCTCATTCAGAAAGTTCAGTAAACTATTCCAATGCAGGCGATTGATGGATTGATCAAGCTCGATCGTTTGGTCTCCCATTGCTCCAAATTCGATGCCTTGCTCAAACTGATAGCGCCAATCACACAGCCGCAGAATACAACGCCTCTTTGGTAAATGCAAATCGCAGACTTGCACATAGTCCTGAGTCTTTTCTTTGCGTTGTCGCTGAACTCCCTGCCGTATTGAAGAATCAATGACCCGCTCGAAGATAGGTAACTGTCCTTGTACCCGTTGACTAATTTCTGACCAATCAAAGGTCATTGATCCAAGCTGTCCTTGCTCGTTTTGACAGACTAAAACGACTTGCGGCACATAGTCTATAAAGTGCATCACTTCAAACACTGGAATCTGTTTCAAATCCGATTCAGTGGTACAAAAGGAGGAAATGTTTGCAGCTTTAAGGTGTTGGCTGTAGAAGCTTAATTCTCCGATCGCGCCCAATCGATAAATGCGCCATCCCCGATTCGGTAACTGTAATCGTGCCGTATAGATATCTAGGTTTAAAATTCTCGCAAAGTCTTTTGCAGCTTGGGAACGAGCCTCGGGCGCGATCGCTTCAAGAATCAACAATCCGGGTTCTATGTTTTCGGGTTCCGATTTTGCCTGTTCGATCGCTTGTTGTCGCTGAAGGAGTAGCTTTGCTTCAATCCGCTGAAGTCCTTGCCGTGCATGAGACACAATCTTAGGATGCGTTACATTTTTCAAAAGATGCTGATAGATTGCAGTTGCACCCTCAAGATTATCCGAGACCTCATACAATCGCGCTTTGTAAACCTGTCCCCAGGGATTTTGGGGCGATGCTTGAAGAAACTCTCTTAACAATCGTGCCGCGACATTGTAATCTTGGCGATCGAACGCTGCTGCAATCTGATCCAACGACATAATTCAACGCGAAAATTTGCCTTTCTAGGTTTCACTTTCGCTCTGGCTTTCTATCATTCCCGCAATTAGAGATGCGGCTGCGATTGGAGCCGTAACCGCTCTTAAAATGCGTTTTCCTAAGGTCACAGGCTGATAATTATGTGCGATCGCGCTTTCAATTTCCTGGGTTGTCCAACCACCCTCACATCCGATCGCAATACTGACAGACTTGCCTAACTCACAGTTCAGCAAATGCTGGGTTGAGCTTCGTTCTGCACAGATATAGCGCGAATCTGCTTCTAAGCTTTCTAATGCAGACTGGAATGATCTGGGTTCTAAAATAGTTGGGACAATTTGCCGTTCCGATTGTTCTGCGGCTTCTTGAGCAATTCGCTGCCATCGATCGAGCTTATTGTTGCTTGGCTTGAGCAGAGTCCGATCGCTAATCACGGGCGCGATACAATCCACTCCAAGCTCTGTCACTTGCCGAACTACATCATCAAATCCTGTTTTCGGCAAAGCTAACATTAATGTAATTGAAACGGATAGTTCTGATGAGGGTTGAATCGATTCGATCAATGTGGCTTGATTCGATTCGAGAACCGCAATCCAGGTTTGTCCTTTGCCGTTGAGAGCAATGAATCGATCGCCATTTTTCAATCTCAAAACGCGCTGAAGATAATGGTTTTGCTCGGAAGTTAAGTGAACGATCGAGCCTTGCACCTGCGATTCAACAATCACTAACCGCTGTAGCTGGGGCATTCATCTCCACCCAAACGCTCGAAGGTTATTGAAATTCACAACATCAACCTCCATCCTCTGCAAATCGCTTGCAAACTTAAGATCATCAGTAACAGAAAAGGGCGCTGTTTACGCCCCTTCAGTTTGTTTTAGATTCCGGCAAATTGGTGAATTGCCTCTAGACCCACTCGATCGCAGAAGTCCCCAAAACTCTCCCCGTCTTTCCGCTCCTTCTTGAAGAACATAAACACAGGTTCAAACACACTTTCTAAATCATCCAGGTTCATTTTTTCCAGGAACACTTTTGAGAGTCGGGTTTGATTCGGAGCAGCGCCCATCCAAATTTGATAAGTGTTCGCGCCATTTCCGACAAACGCCAATTCTGCTAAGTATGGACGCGCACATCCATTTGGGCAACCTGTCATCCGCACAATAAATGATTCATTCGGCAATCCCACCTGATCAAGCAACAATCGCAGGCGAGTTAAAACGGGCAGACTGACGCGCTCTGATTCCGCTGTCGCCAGCCCACAAGTTGGCAGTGCCGGACACGCGATCGAATCCCGCACCAATGGATCGATCATCTCCGGTCGCTCAATCCCATGTTCCCGCAAAAGTCGATTGATTTTCTGTCTATCTCCGGGTTGAATGTCATACAGCAGGACATTCTGGCTTGGTGTCAACAGCATTGGCAGATTGAACTTACTCACAATCTTCCGTAGTGCAGTTTTCAGCCGAAATCCGCTGTCATCTTTGATCCGACCGTTCAGAATTGAGATGCCGTAGAATAGCTTTCCGTCGCCTTGCTCATGCCAACCGAGATAGTTGAGAAACTTAAATTCTGGTAGAGGTTTGAATGGCTCGATCGCTTTGCCAAAATATTCTTCGACCTGCGATCGAAATTTCTCAACGCCCCAGGCTTCGAGCAAATACTTCATCCGCGATTTCCGCCGATCGCTGCGATCGCCATAATCTCGCTGAGTTGCTACGATCGCTTTCACCAAGTCATAGATATCCGCTTTGGCAACATACCCAATTGGATCAGCAATTCTCGGAAATGTCTCTTCTTTCCCGTGTGTGCGTCCGAGTCCGCCCCCTGCGTAAATGTTAAATCCTTCGAGTTCGCCTTGCTCATTAGTCAACACCACTAAAGCGACATCTTGAGAAAGCAAATCGATCGAGTTATCTCCCGGAACCGTCACCCCGATTTTGAACTTACGCGGGAGATAAAGCTCTCCATAAATCGGCTCTGGTGAATTCTCAATGTTCGAGCCGTTGATATTTCGCTTCCGGGCTGCCACCACTTCTGGATCTTCTTCGCCTGAGATCGCTTTTTCACCATCGACCC
>DATJEM010000355.1:0-5168 GCA_035496615.1 Leptolyngbya sp. | reverse complement strand
CATCGTTAAAGTAGTCGAATCTCAGCAGGCTGATGCGCGATCGCCGCTGCGCCCGCAAGCTGCGCGATCGTGCTGCCTCCCCAAGTTACCCCAATCGATCTCCGTGTTAGTTGGGTGTCCGCGATCGTATCGCCGATCACCAAGGTGGCTTCTGGATCAACATTCAGCACTTCACAAATCAGAGACAATAGCTGTGGGTTCGGTTTGCTAATTCCCGCTTGTGCGCCGACATTGCCTTGAAAGCAGGATGAAAGCTGATAGCAATTGATGAACTCTTGCAGATTCGCTTCACTATCACTGGTCAGAATCCCTAACTTGAGCGAACTAAAAGATTGTATGAGTTCAATCACACCGGGAAACAAGGGGGTCAACGTTGCCTTACGCGGGAGTTGTTGATCCGCTGATCGAAAAGCAGCTTGTACGATCGCGCTGGCTTCACTCGAAGGGTATCCAGCCTGAATCATCAGAGACGCGATCACACTCTCATCTTCTTCGCGGGTACTTCTGGCTAAAAACCCTGCTGGATCAAGCCGACCCTGTTCAAATCCAAAGGCTTCTAAGACGGCATCTTTTAGATTCGGCGCGATCGCAGCGATACACTCGGCTCTCTTTTTTCCAAGATGATGTAAGTATTGATGAGAATCGGCAAGCGTGCCATCTTTATCAAAAATTACAGCTTCGATCGCAGCAAATCGAACACCCTGACAAATAATTTCAGCCATAAAAAAAGAGGGATTTCTCCCCCTGATTGCTTTACAAAAGCTTGATCGACCTATTCGGCTTCGACCACTTGAGGAACCTCTTCGATCACCTCTTCTTCTACTGCCACGGGAGTTTCGACTGCTTCCGTTTCGGTAATTTCTTCAGGCTCGATCGCGGGTGGAACTTCGACTTCTTCGGTTGTAGCTGGAGCTTCTGCAACAGCTACATTTCCTTGCTGTTGTTGCTTCATCTGTTCACGATACTTCGCCGCCATCTCTTCCGCCATGTCATAGACCACCTGCGGATTCTTCACCATATCGCCCGGTTCCGGTTCAAGCTGCTTGGTCGAAAGCGAAATCCGTCCGCGCTCCGCATCCAGATCAATGATCATCACTTTCACTTCGTCATTCACATTAAACACACTATGCGGCGTATCAATATGATCATGCGAAATTTCGGAAATGTGCAGCAGACCGCTGACCCCACCAATATCAATAAACGCGCCGTAAGGCTTGATGCCGCGCACGGTTCCGATCACCACTTCGCCCACTTCTAGGCGATTCATCTTGCGTTCTACCAGAGCCCGACGATGGCTGAGAACCAAACGGTTGCGCTCTTCGTCCACTTCCAGGAACTTCAGCGGCAACTCTTCGCTAACCAATTCTTCTTTCGGCTTGCGAGTGCTGATGTGAGAACCGGGAATAAATCCGCGTAAGCCCTCAATCCGAACCAGCGCCCCGCCTCGATTGGTCGCAAACACGAGCGATCGTACGGTGGCATCTTCTGCCTGAAGCTGGCGCACCCGTTCCCAAGCTCGCATATACTCAATGCGGCGAATGGAAAGCGTCAACTGTCCATCTTCATTCTCATCAGCCAGGATGAAAAATTCGCGTGTCTCATTCGACTGTAAGACCTCTTCAGGCGTATCAATGCGATTGATCGACATTTCCTGAATCGGAATAAATGCCGCTGTTTTCGCACCGATATCAATCAAAGCGCCTCTCGGCTCTAGGCTAAATACGGTTCCAGCGACAACATCTCCTGGACTGAAGTGATAGTCATACTTGTCCAGCAGCGCCGCGAAATCTTCGTGGGTAAAACCAACATCCATAGCTAAAGTATTCTGATTGACCATGCTAAACGTTTCCCAATTGTCTCCGTTGATTTTTGCCTCCTGTCGATGCAACGCACATTTTTGATCATTTTTGATCCTGTGCAGCCTACACCTTTCGATCGCTGACGTTTTTTCTCCGCAACGACTTATTTAGACGCATTCGAGTGTACAGAAGCATCATCATAACTCACTTTGGGATGAACCGGATCGCAGTTTCTCAAGTTGTTTCTCAAGTTATTGAGAGGATTGCTTTGCCGTTTGGCAGGCTGATACGATCGTCTAAGAATTGAGAATGTTCCCCGAAATGTCGGAAATCTGTCTGAGATAATTATGGCTGATAGGTCTGATAGGTCTGAAATTCGCTTTTTTCAAAATCGGGTTGCAGTGTTGGCGACGATGCACGGTAAAGAACAAGCGATTGCCCCAATCTTAGAATCTGAATTTGGGTTGAAAATTCAAGTTCCAGCGGAGTTTGATACCGATCGATTTGGCACATTCACCAGAGAAATCGATCGATCTGGGACTCAGTTAGAAGCCGCTCGAAAAAAATCACTGGATGCGATCGCACAAACAGGAGCCGATTTAGCGATCGCGTCTGAAGGTAGTTTTGCACCTCATCCCGCTTTTCCGATGCTGGCTTACGATCGCGAATTGGTGATCTTAATTGATGTTCTCAACGGTCTAGAAATTGTTGGAGAAGCAATCTCAACTGAAACGAATTTTAATCATTGTCGTGTTTCTAACTTTGATCAAGCGAATCAATTTGCCATCAAAATTGGGTTTCCAGAGCATAAATTGATTGTGATGGTTCACAGAGACTCTACTGACCCAAATGATATTTTCAAAAGCATTGCCGATTTTGATCAACTTCGGGAGATAGTAGCGATCGCGCTGGATCGATCAGTGACGGGAACGATTCATCTCGAAACCGATATGCGAGCCATGCACAATCCGAGTCGGATGCATACGATCGCTCAAGCCACTCGCGATTTAGCTGAAAAACTAAACCAGTGCTGCCCCAACTGCTCAATACCTGGATTTACAGTTGTCCAAACGAGAAATGGTTTACTGTGTCGTTGGTGTGGTGAGCCAACTGATTTGACACTATCAGAGATTTGTCGCTGTCAGAAATGTGGATTTGAACAAGAGAACCTTTATCCAAATCAGATCAAAGCTGCTGACCCAATGTACTGTCCCGCTTGTAACCCGTAAAACGAAATTCTGTAATTTTAGCGTTGGGTCTTTGTGTGATACCAGAGTTGTTCTATGTTTGATTTGGTATGAGTCCTCTTGATCAGAGGATTGCTTCAGTTCTGCTCAACGTTCTTGCTGTAGTTTGACAGTTTGACGGTGACAATCGGCTAGTCCCAATCATCATCCCAAATATCTGAGGTCGGATGTGATCGCTTTGGCTCAGTAGGATTAGGTGCTTTAACTTGCGCTTTCGATGGCTCGACTTCCCAATCGTCCCACGGCGCAGGCTCAGAAGAAGATGGTACGAAAGGTTCCGTTTCGTCGATCGCGATTTCCTCAACAAATTCGTAAGCTTGTTCTGTCACCGATCGCGCTCTGTCTTTGAGTTGACGCGCCTTTTCCCGTGCAAGTTCAGCAAACGATCGAACTTCTTGCACGACCTGAGTTTTCTCGTCTTTCAGCAGATCCTTTACTTTCGAGAATCGCTCCTGAACCCCACCACGATATACCGCGAAAGACTGCACCGAATCTTTGGGGACTAAAACGCGCTGATTGCCAAATCTCAAAATATAGTTTGGCGGCAAAAGATAGACACTGCCAACTATGCCGCCCCAGCCATCAGAAACATACAAGTAATGTTGAATTTCGCCTGTTTCTAAGTCAAAAAGATAGTCAACAACTTTCCCCACCTGATCGCCTGCATCCGTCCATACTTCAGAGCCAACCAATGATTCAAGCTGCTTTACCTTTTCGGCATCGGTTTCGACGGGCTTCGAGTTGACCAAAACGCTATTGCTGCCGATCGATGCCAACTGATCTAAGTTGAACGCCGTTTTCTTTTTGCCTAGCCAGCCCGACTTACAGATAAATCCCAACACTTGATGCACTTTGGGATACATCCATAGCACTTCGACTTGTCCTAGCTCTTGCATCGAATCGCGATCGAGGACAGTTTGATTCAGGACTTCGCTTTGCTTGACGATTTCAGCCATAGTATTGCAGCCATAGTATTTACGTCAGGGATTTACGCGAGGGTCAGGATTTCGTAGCCTGTGCTGGTGACTGCGATCGTATGTTCACATTGGGCTGAGAGTTTGCGATCTTTGGTGAGTGCCGTCCATTTGTCGGGCATCACTTCGACTTCCCACGTGCCTTCATTGATCATCGGTTCGATCGTGAACACCATACCAGGGCGCAATTTTTTACCTGTGCCGCGTTTGCCGTAGTGTGGAATTTGCGGAGCGGTGTGAAAAATATTGCTGATTCCATGTCCTACAAAGTCTTGCACGACTGAAAAACCTTGAGATTCTGCATACTCTTGAATCGCTGCACCAATATCACCAATTCTTGCGCCTGGTTTGACTTCATCCATACCCAACTGTCGGCATTTATCAGTCACTTCAACCAGCCGTTTTGCCAATGGAGAGGGTTCTCCGACGAAGTACATTTTAGACGTATCGCCGTGATAGCCATCGACAATCAGCGTGACATCAATGTTGATGATGTCGCCGTTCTTGAGAATCTGTTTGGCGTTGGGAATGCCGTGACAAACGACTTCATTCACACTAGTACAGATCGATTTCGGGAAGCCGTTGTAACCGAGGGGGGCGCTTTTGGCTCCGTGTGCTTGCGTCCAGCGTTCGGCTTCGTCGTTGAGTTGTAAGGTTGTGACACCGGGTTTTACAAGCGGTTCTAGATGCTGCAACAGTTGAGCGGCGAGTTTTCCAGCCCGACGCATTTTTTCGATTTCGCGGCTCGAAAGGAGGGTAATAACTTCTTGTTCCATACTGATTATTTTAGCGAGATTTGTTGCATCTGTTGAGACTGGGAGATTTGATTGTAGACGGTTTTCGGGTTCACAAATCAACCATTCGTGCAGTGCAGCCAATGTCGTAAATTGGGTAATAATTCTTGCCGCGATCGCGATTTAGGACAGATACAAACGTGCCGGGTTAAAGCTTTTCCGATCGATTCTTTGGAGGCGTTAGACAACTGATAGGCAATCTCAAACTCACTCGGTTTCAGCAACGTTGGAGTCAGCGCGATCGTAATTTGCTCTCCACAGACCATCGGTTTGAAGAAATCCACCTCTGCATGAACAATCGGGACAGCGATTTCTTGCCCTGAGAAGAACGATCGCAGATCAATTCCACTCTCT